>JAGHBF010000073.1 GCA_021161165.1 Candidatus Aminicenantota bacterium | reverse complement strand
TTATAATGGTCCTCATCAAGAATCTTTTTAGCTCTTTTTATGTCAAGATTATCTTTTGTAGATTTGTCCCATGGAAGAGAAAGCATCCAGTCAATGTATGTTCTTATTACTCCTGCTTCTGCGCTTTCACTGGGGATTTTTTCTAACCTTGAAATTTGCTTTTCTACTTCTTCCCTTGCTTCTTTAGGCATATTTTTTATCTTTGCGAGTTTTTCTCTGTATTCTTTTATCTCTTCTGAAAGCTCACTTCCTATACCGAGTTCTTTCTGAATGGACTGAAGTTGTTGGCGAAGGAAAAACTCTTTCTGCATTTTTTCCATTCTTTCCTTGGTTTCATCCATAATTTTTTTCTGAATTTCAAGCAGCTGGATTTCCCTTCCAAGGAGTTCAAGTACTTTTTTCATCCTTTCTATAGGGTCAAAAATTTCCAGTATTTGCTGTGCCTCTTCTGTCTTTATCCCGAGATTGGCCACTATAATATCTGTGAGTTTTGAGGGGTCCTCAATGTTAGCAATGAATAAAAGGAAGTCAGGTGGAAGTGACTTTCCCAGTTCAACTGTCTTTTGCAATGAGTCCTTTAAGCTCCTTTTTAGGGCTTCTATTTCCACTTCCGGGTAATCGCCTATTTCTTCTTTTACTACTTCTATTTCTGCTTCAATATATTCTCCATCTGTTTTCACTTCTTTTACTTTTGCTCTTGCTAATCCCTGGAAAAGTACTCTTTGAGAGCCGTCGGGAAGGGTAATCATTTTAGAAATTATAGCAACGGTTCCCACCCTGTAAAGATCGTCAGGACCAGGATCCTCCACCTCAGGATCCTTTTGGGTTAAAAGCAAAATTTTTCTGTGAGTTGACAGACTTTTATTGATAGCTTTTTGAGATTTTTCCCTTTTTATGAAGAGAGGAACCACCATATGGGGAAATATAACAATGTCTCTTACTGCTAAGACTGGAATTTTTTCAGGAATTTCAAGTTCGTTTTCACTCATCTTTTTCCTCCAGATTTACTTTAAAGTTTCTTCTGGTTCTTTTAAATTCTATCTCAAGTACACCATGGGAAAGTTTCGCCTTTACTGAATCAGTAGAAATGTCCTCGTTTAATTTTATCATTACAAAAAAATCTCCGTATTCTCTTTCTGTGAAAAGAATTCTTTTGGCCCGTGGAGGCATTTTCCTTCCTTCAAGTAATAAGTGATTTCCCTCTATTCTGAGGTTCAGTGTTGAAGCTTCAACTCCGGGAACTTCTATAAATATTCTCATCCTCTCCTTACTAATTCTTATGTCTATTGGAGGAGACCAGCTCCCCCATACTTGAACCTCGTCCTCAATAGTTTCCCTCATTCTTCCCTCCGGAGATTTTCAAGTTCTTTATAAAATTCCTGAAGGTCTCTGAATTCTTTATATACAGAAGCAAAACGAACATAGGCTACCTGGTCGAGTTTTTTCAACTCTTCCATAATTTTTCCCCCTATTTCTTTGGTTGAAATTTCCCCTCTGGAAGATATCTCGAAGAGTTTTTCCACTTCGTCAGCTATATTTTCTATCTGTTCTGGGGCTACCGGTCTTTTTTCGCATGCCTTCATTACCCCTTTTATCACTTTTTCCCTTTCGTAGGGTTCTCTTCTCCCGTCCTTTTTGATTACCATAAGGGGTATTATTTCTATCCTTTCATAGGTGGTAAATCTTTTTCCGCACTCAAGACATAGCCTTCTTCTTCTTATTTCTCTGCCTTCTTTGATCTCCCTGCTGTCAATTACCCTATCATTATTTGCTCCGCAAAATGGACATCTCATGTTTGCCTCTCTGCCTCAAGAAAGCTTTCTTTTATTCCCACAAAAATACCCATGGTTAAAGTTACCACGAGCAATAAAATATGAAGAGTTATAGTAGAAGCTATTGCAATGTTCTGAGGATAGTGCCAGATGTCCGAGATGAAAAATTTGGAGGCAACCTCAAAACCTCCGGCCATCCCTGGTGTAGGGATGGATACGCCCACGAGTAGTACTGCTGTATATGGGATAACTTCAATAGGTGGTTTATTTATAGAAAAGGCCTTAAGGCCAAACCAATATTGAATAATTACACTTAACCATACAATAAACCCCCAAAGAATAAAAGAAATTGCTCTTGATGGCGGAGAAAGAAAATTCATTCCAAGGATAAGTGATTTTGTTGAATTTTTTATTTTCTCCTGAATTTTTTCAGGGAACACCCTTAACAAAAACTGAAAAGGTGCTTTAATTCCCTTTTTTATCATGGTTTCCACAATAATTATACCAGCAATTAGCAGAGTTGATGCTATAATGCTGACGGCAATGATTGTATATAGATTAGATTTGAGTGGTGACGACCGGACCGGATATAGGACAAGGTAAATTAGAAGAAGAACTCCTATTGAAAAAGCGTCGAAAAATCTTTCCACCACCACGGTGCCTATAGAATAAGCTGAAGAAACTTCTCCTTTTTTCGAAATATAAAGAGCCCTTCCTATTTCACCTACTCTTCCAGGGAGAATATAGTTTATTGAGAAACCAATAATATTTGCAAGGAAAAATGTCTTAACTGAGGGTCTGGTTCCATTGGGGAAAAGAGTTCTCCATCTTATTGCTCTTATGAAATAGAATACTGGGAGTAAAAGGACGAAGGCAGTAAGATAAACCGGATTTGCCTGTTTTATCGCCTTTAAAAATGACTTAAGGTCCGCTCCCTTGAAAAAGATGTAAAGAAGACCAATGGCAACAAGAGAAGAAATAACAAATCTTACAGTTTTTTTCATTCCTCCTCTTCACCTATGTCAGAAAGGTTTATTGTGACTCCAACTTCATACGAGAGGCAGCACATCAATCTTCCGCAGAGTCCCGAAATTTTATTTGGGTTTATTTTAATATCAAGGTTTTTAATGAGATTCGAACTTATTGGTTTGAATTCCTTTAGCACATTCATACAGCATAGAAATCTTCCACACACTCCAATACCCCCCAGCATTTTTGCTTCATCTCTTATCCCAATCTGTCTCATTTCAATTCTCATCCTGTATTTCTTAGCCAGGTCTTTTACCAGGTCTCTGAAGTCAATTCTCCCTTCGGCGGAGAAGAAAAACATAACTTTTCGCTCATTGGTGAAGAACTTCACACTTATTAGCTTCATTGGCATACCGCGTTCTTCTATTCTTTCTCTGCAGAACTTAAATGCTTCTTTTTCTCGCTCGATTCTTCCTCTAAAAAATTCTATGTCCTTTTCGCTGGCTTTTCTAAGGACCTTTTCAAGTGGAAATTTGCTCCAAAATTTTTTCACCTCAGAGTTCTCTCTTATGACTTCACCTATTTCCTCACCGAAAGGAGATTCTATTATACAGAAATCCCCGGGTTTACATTTTATGTTGTTTGATTTAGCCCTTTTTATTCTTCCACTGTCTAATAGTTTAAGAGACACTACTTCCATGAAACACCTCTGGTAAATTCTATCATATATTGGTCTTTATCTGAGGAGAAAAAGGTTTTTAGTGTATAATGAAAATGTGAGATTTTTGGGAAAGGTTGCAATAGTTTTCTCAGACCTTGCCGCTATTTCTTTATCAGTTTTGCTTGCCTATTATACAAGGCAGGAAATTTTTCGTTCGTTTTTTGATTCTTTAGGAATAAAACGACTTGAACCTTTCTCGTTTTACTTGCCTTTACTTGCGTTGATCCTTATTTTTTGGTTGGTTGTAGGTGCGGCAACAAGGATTTTTAACGACAATACTTTCTGGGAAGATGTTCGAAGGATCTGGGAAAATTCGTTTTTAGTTGTTACAACTGTTCTGTCATTTTCATTTATAGTTAAAAAAGAGCAGCTGCTTTCAAGGGTTATTTTGCTCTTAGGCTTCTTCTTTTCTTTGTTCTTGGTCCCTGCATTCAGATTGCTGGTAAGGAAGATTTTAATTTTCTCAGGAATAGGAGTTAAAAAAATCGCCATAATAGGAAATGGAGAAACAAGGAAAATTTTAGAAGAAGAGCTGAAGAGAAACTGGTACAAAGGTTACTCCCTTGTGGAGGTAATAGAAAGCACAGAAAAGATCGACAAAAAGATTAGGACGATGGACATTGATGAAGTATTTATAGTTTCAGCCAATTTTGACAGAAGAATACTTAATTCAATAGTGATAAGACTGGAGGGGCTGGTCAATTTAAAGATCATTCCAAATATTTCTCAACTTTCCCTTGCCACAGGGACTATTGAAGCTCTCGGGACGGTTATGCTTTTAGTACCCCCTCATAATCTTTATAAGAAAACAAATGTTGTAATTAAAAGAATTTTCGATATTATCCTTTCAATGTTGTTATCGATCATTTTTTCCCCGCTTTTTATTTTAATTCCGCTTCTGATAAAACTGGACAGTAAAGGCCCAGTGTTGTACAAGCAGAAAAGGCTGGGTAGAGGTGAGAAACCATTTATATTATTTAAATTCAGAACAATGTATGTTGATTCCGAAAGAAGACTTAGGAAATATCTCCGGCAAAACCCTGCGGCTGCCAGGGAATGGGAAGTTTATAGAAAGCTAAAAAACGACCCACGTGTTACAGGAGTGGGAAAATTTCTAAGAAAATGGAGTCTTGATGAGCTTCCCCAGCTTTTTAATGTTTTAAGAGGTGAAATGAGCCTTGTAGGTCCGAGGCCCTATCTCCCAGAAGAGAGAGGACGCATAGGAAGATACAGGAAAATCATATACAGGGTAAAACCCGGCATCACCGGGATGTGGCAGATAAGAGGGAGAAGCAAATTGCCGTTTGAGGTTAGACTGGCGCTGGACGAATTCTATGTAAGAAATTGGTCCCTCTGGATGGATATTTCTATTCTTCTACAGACAGTAGTGGTTGTTATCTCTGGCAAGGGGGCATATTGAGCTGGTGGCTTTTTCTGTATTCTATTGCAATACCGGCTTATGCTCCTTTTGCAAGGAAGATTATGAGCGTAATTCCTAATAAAGTTTTTGTTTTTTATATTGCGTCTGTCGTGTTTTTTCTTTTTTACTTCGCCTTTTTTCTTAAGGGGAAAACAATTCCAGTCGTTCTTTCTCTTCCTGTGCTTTTTATGGCAGGTTACGTAGTATTTCCACTTAGACTTATAGAGGAGAAGGTTCACATACTGGAATTTATGGGCCTTGGACTCTTTGCAGGAATGGACAGAAAGCTCAAAATTCATCCCTTAGTTCTTGTACTCGCAGTCGCTCTTATAGATGAGGGTTTTCAGTACATCCTTCCCCGCAGGTACTTTGACTTAAGGGATGTTGGACTCGATGTAATCGGAGGCTTTCTGGGATGGCTCCTTGCGATCATATCTTTTAAATTTGGAATAAAAAAGAAAATTTAGGGCTGTCAAGAATAAATCTTTGCCTGTTCCTCTCCTTTTAGCACCCTTAACGCTCCTTCTGTAAGAGCCCTTAGTTCATCTTCTCCAGGATAAACATGTACAGGGGCTATGAATTCTATTCTTCTCCTCAGATTTTTTACCAGCCAGTTACTCTTTGCGAGGCCACCTGTAATTAAGATCGCATCCACTTTTCCATTTAAAACTGTGGCCATTGCTCCCACATCTTTGGCTATTTGGTAAATCATGGAGTCGGTTATAAGAATTGCTTCGTCATCTCCATTTATTATTCTTTTTTCAACATCTCTAAAGTCTTTGATGCCAAGATAAGAGTACATTCCACCTTCGCCGAAAAGTTTTCTCTTCAATTCCTTGAATTCATATTTTCCGGAAAAAGCGAGTTTTAGTAGCTGCATGCATGGAACACCGCCAGCCCTATCCATGCCAAAAGAACCTTCTTCCATAGAATTTGTCACATCCACCATTTTGCCACCCACATGAGCTGATATTGAATTTCCAGAACCAAGATGAACCACTATCAGACGCAATTTTTCGTAAAGGGTTCCCTTTTCCCTGGCAAATCTTTTTGCAACAGCTTTTGTGTTAAGTGCGTGAGATAGAACAGGCTTTTCGATTTCCTTCATTCCGGTAATCTTCGCTATTTTTGGAAGTTCATCCACACTTACAGGGTCGACTATATAAGCTTTAACGCCCGCCATCTTTGCTATTTCCATTGCAATTACAGCCCCAAGGTTGGAAGCATGTTCTCCTCTTTCCGCTCTTTTCAGGTCCTCGATCATCTTTTCGTTTACTTCATAGGTTCCACTCTCCAGAGGTTTTAAAAGCCCTCCTCTTCCTACCACGGCCGAGAGGGATGAAAGTTCCACTCCTTTTTCTTCCAGCTCTTTTAGAACCAGATTGGTCCGGTAGTCCTTTTGTTCCATTATACTCTTAAATCTGGATAATTCTTCTGCAGAGTGACTTATTGTGGTGTAGAAAATTTCCCTTTCGTTCTCAAAAAGAGCTATTTTCGTAGAGGTTGAACCAGGATTTATTGCGAGAATTCTGTAATTTTTATTATTGCGTCTCATATTTCACCTCCATTAAAAAAATACAAAATACCGGTTCAAAACACAAGGGGAAATTATTAGGAATTGATAAATTTATTTTTTGCAAAAAATTTTTTCTGTTGATTTTTTTTTTTTTTGTTATAA
>JAGHBF010000012.1 GCA_021161165.1 Candidatus Aminicenantota bacterium | reverse complement strand
GTACGAAGGTTATTATTTGAGCTTCGGGATAAAACCTCTTGGCCCTTGCCACGAACCAATCTCTCTGAAAATATGCAATGTCATAAACAGCCAGAGACAATCCCAGATATCTCATCCATTCGTACTTCCCATAATAAGCATCCCTCGACTCTTTTCTGTAAGATTTAAAATGATAAGAAGCCTTGAGATAATCTCCATCTGCAAGACTTAAGTATCCCTGAGCTATGTGGTCTTTTCTTTTGCCGAAGAAAATACTCCAGCTTTTTTTTGCCAGAGATTTTTCTCCGTAAAGAAAATACCCTACCCCTCTTTCAAAGTCATTTGCCGCCAGCAAAAGCAAGGGAAAAAGCAAAATAAAAATACCCTTTCTCATAAGTTTTAGTTTATAGGCAGCACAGGAAAAAGTCAATCTATATCATCCGGAAAATTATCCGTCTTATTTTCGTCTGTGTGGGTTAGCTCATCTTCATTATCAATATTTCTCTGTTTCCTTTCCATAAAATTTACTATTTTTCCTATTAGAAAAACCAGGGCAAAGAACAAAAAAAGATAAAATCCCTCCTCGCTTTTTAAAATTAATACCACTAAAAAGAACACTCCCAGCATTAAAATCCAGAGGATGGAGGCACCGAAAATAAACTTTATTATTTCATATAAGCTTTCAAAGAAATCTCTCATCTGGAATATTTTACTACCAGGCAGGGATCTGTCCCCATTTTGCTCATGCATCAAACACTCAAGAGTTTAGAATTAGCAGTTATTTAAAAGGTTTAGAACGAATAAATGTATAGCTTCCCAGGGTGAATACCCCATTTTTATTTTCCAGTCCAGTTCGAAAAGTTCTCTTGCAAAGTTTTTTGAACAAACCCTGGAAATTATGTAATTAAGGCTACCCACTACCATGGCGGGTTCTTCACCTTTCCTTTTCAAGGACTCTATCACTTCACCAGCCTTTATGGGGTCGCGATTAGCTATGGCAATTTCCAGTTCCCACACAGGATATTCCCTGAGAGGAACCACAAGCTCACGGACAATGTCAACAGTTATGAGTTTTGAGGGATAAAAGAGTAGCTTCTGCACTTCATTCCAGAGATTTAATGTATCGTCTCCAGCCTGTTTTAAAAGAAGGATCATGGCATTTTTGTCTATCTTTTTACCAGCTCTTTCAAGTTCCCCCCTTATCATAGCAGCCCTTTCTCTTTCATAGGGTATCTTAAAATATTCCATTCTACAGGAGATAGATTTAAGAAGAGTTTTAAGCTCGCTCTTATCATTATTTTCAGAGGAAATAATCACCCCATTTTTTATAACCTTTTCCACAACTTCCCTCTCTGACTTTTGAACCCTCTCTTCCTTTGAATTCAAAATTCTCACCCCGGGATATGCTCTTGAAAATAGCGACGGATTTCTAATTTCCTCAAGAATCTCCCTCCAGCTCCTTTCAAACAGATAGAAAATGCGCCCTTTTTGAACAAGAGAAGAAAACCTCCGCTGTCTGGAAAGGGTGTCTCCTCCATACAGGTATATAGATTTAGAAGCCTTCAAGGATTGTACTCACTATTGAACGGGCAAAATTTCTTGCTATCTTATCTATGGTCTCTGACTGCAGAGAAAGAAAGTTCACGGCTCCTGTGCCCTGAGCTTCATATTCATCCCTGAAAGTATAGGATGAACTGGAAAAAATTACCCTTTCTGTCTTCAGGTCTTTGAGAGTACGAACTTTCCGGTGACAAAAACGGAAAATCTTCTTGACTCGCCAGCAGTATTGATCCCCACGGGATAAACCCTGAATCCCTCTATGCCCCCCACAAGCTCCGCATCCGCATCCTCTTTTCGGTCTACAACTTCCTTTCCCCTCCTCGCCATTTCATCTCTCAATGCAGATGTCATGTAGGTCTCAACCTCTGCTCTTGATGTATTGTTCTTTACAGGAGGAATATAAATCTTTTTTATATAAGATGGTAAGGTTGTTCCTGTCCCTGCAAGATGATACCCGCATGATGAAAAAATTGCTAAACTCAGGATAATTAAAACGAATTTTCTCATTTTATATGTATGCTCACTATTTTCCCAGGAACATATATAAACTTTACAATCTTTTTCCCTTCAATAAATTTCTTAACCCTTTCCAGAGAAAGCACCCTTTCCTTAATGGATTCTTCAGGTTCGTCCTTTCCAACTTCCACCCTATCTCTTACTTTCCCATTTATCTGCACAACTACTGTAATCCTTTCTTCTTCAAGGAGTTTCTCATCGTAGGAAGGCCAAGGTGCTCTGGAAATAAATCCTTCCTTTCCTGCCTCTTCCCAGATTTCTTCTGCAAGGTGAGGAGTAAAGGGAGAAATAAGATGAAGCATTGCAAATAGGGCTTCTCTAAGAGCTCCTCTTCCTGAGGCAGTACTTCTCAATCTTTCCTCGTTTTCGTTTAGGGCGTTATAGAATTCCATAAGAGCTGCAATAGCGGTATTAAAATGCATTCTATCGTGGATTTCCTCTGTCACCTTTTTGATAGTTCTATGGGTAATCTTTCTTATTTGAATAGCTTCAGGAGAAAGATCCGGTTTTAAATCCTGCTGCATTAAATCCAGATTTCTTTGAAATAGTGACCAGATTTTCTTTACAAATCTGTATGCTCCTTCAATTCCCGCATCCGACCAATCCAGGTCTCTTTCCGGTGGAGCAGCGAAGAGTATAAATAATCTTACAGCATCCGCTCCATATTTCTCTATCATCTCGTCGGGTTCCACAATATTTCCTAAGGATTTGCTCATCTTTTTCCCGTCTTTTATAACCATTCCCTGGGTAAGCAATCTTGGGAAAGGTTCAGAGAATCCGATCAGCTTTAAATCCCGTATGAACTTTGTGAAAAACCTTGCATAAATAAGATGCAAAATGGCGTGTTCAACTCCTCCTATGTATATGTCCGGAGGAGCCCAGTATTCTGCCTTTTGCCTATCAAAGGGAGAAGAGAGGTTCTCAGGATCAGTGTAGCGCAGATAATACCAGGATGAATCAAAGAAAGTGTCCATAGTATCTGTCTCTCTTCTTGCATGACCACCGCACTTTGGACATGTTGTGTTAACAAATGTTTCAGATGTTTCCAGAGGATTACCTTCGCCTGTAAACTTTACGTCTTTAGGCAAAGTCACAGGAAGTTTCTCTTCCGGAACAGGAACAACCCCACATTTTTCGCAGTACACTATTGGAATTGGTGTTCCCCAGTAGCGCTGCCTTGAAATTCCCCAATCCCTGATCCTGTAATTTACAGCTTTATTTCCAAATTGACGGTCCTCTGCAAGGGCTATCATCCTTTTAATTGCTTCTTCACTCCGCAGACCTGTAAAACCAGCTGAATTTATAAGAATCCCTTTTTCTTCATAGGCTTGCTTCAATGGAAGCTCTATGTCACCGTCTTCTGGAACTATAACCACTTTTATCGGAAGATTGTATTTCCTTGCAAACTCAAAATCTCTCTGGTCATGGGCTGGAACGGCCATAACCGCTCCCGTTCCATATTCCATAAGCACATAATTTGCAATCCATATAGGTATTTGCTCTCTTGAAAAGGGATTTATTGCATATCTTCCTGTAAATATTCCTTCCTTTTCAGGTTCCTCTTCCCTGGAGAATCTTTTTTCTTTTATCTTTTCCTGACACCATTTAAGAATTTCTTCTTCCTTTGGAGTACCTCTTACAAGGTCTTCCACAAAAGGATGTTCAGAGGAAAGGACAAGATAGGTAGCCCCATAAATAGTATCGAGACGGGTGGTGAATACTCTTATTTTTTTCTCAAGTCCCACGACCGGAAAATCTATCTCCGCTCCTTCAGACCTTCCTATCCAGTTCTTCTGCATTACAAGAACTCTTTCTGGCCATTTTCCCTCAAGTTCTTTATGCCCTTCAAGAAGTTCATCTGCATAATCTCTTATTTTCAAAAACCACTGTTTTAGCTTTCGTTGTTCTACAGGGGTACCGCATCTCCAACATTTACCCTCCTTTACCTGTTCATTTGCAAGCACTGTATTGCACTTAGGGCACCAGTTTACCCACTCTTCTTTCCTGTAAGCCAGACCGAGCTGGTACATTTTTAGAAAGAACCACTGGTTCCATTTGTAATACATAGGATCGCAGGTTGCAATTTCTCTGTCCCAATCATAAGTTATTCCGAGGGATTTTAGCTGTTTTCTCATGTGAGCTATATTGTCATAGGTCCATTTCTTCGGTTCAATTCCATGCTGAATTGCTGCGTTTTCAGCTGGAAGGCCAAGTGCATCCCACCCTATTGGATGTAGCACATTGTAACCTTTTTTCCACATAAATCTTGCAACAACATCTCCTATGGAGTAATTACGAACGTGCCCCATGTGTAATCTTCCTGAAGGATATGGGAACATTTCTAGAACATAATATTTCTTACCTTTAAAATCCTCTGCATGAAACGACCTGGCCTTTTCCCATCGGTCCTGCCACTTCTTTTCGATGGACTTGAAATCGTATTCCTTCATATTCTCCTCCAGTCAGACTATCTTAAAAGGAATTCGTCATTAAGTCAATTGGAGCCTGTTTCTATCCTGTCTTCTATATCGAAGGTGCCGAGCAAAATGTATTTCTCGCTCTTGGCGAAATACAGGCGGCAAATTACAGGCTCCCAGAAGGGATTATCCATTAATGCTTTGATCGAAGAACCCGCATAGCCACCATCTGAGGTCATCGTAATAACTTCAGATACTCCGCCGGGCTTTAGAGGCTTTCTGATTGCAATCTTGTAGGAAGTCCCGAGCTTCATTTCTGACCTTTTCCTTAAAAAGACAGCATTAAAGGCGATAAAATTTATGGGTTTCTTTCCCACATTTTTCACCCTGAATGAAATTGTAGGAGCAATAAACACTTCCCAGGGTTTTACCATAGATTTTAAAGGTGGAGTAGAAGGAATCCACTTGGACTGAAAATCCACTATTTTTATAGATGCAGCAATATCCTCAGGTTTCTGTTCAAAAGCATAGAAAACCAGTGATAAAATAAACCCTGCTATAAGAGCCACAAGAAGGAAATATAAACTACTTCTGCTTGTTTGCACCTTCTCTTAATCCTCCAATTTTTTCTCTATAGGAAAAGTTCCCAGGTCAACGAGTCTTCCTCCCGGTATCCCGGCAATGATTCTCACCTCAGCCTGTTTCCAGTATGGATTGCTCTTAAAGCTTTCCTTTGAGCTTGCTCTAAAACCATAAGGGCTACGCAGAAAAATTTCTTTGCTCTTCTCTCCGGGCTTTATTGCTTCTCTCTGCGGAAAAGCTTTGTAGTCGTAACCCAGAGCTTTTTCCTCATTTACCAGTTTGAATTCCGCATTAAAGTAAAGAATACGTACGGGTTGGGACCCGGTATTTTTTAGCCTAAATCTAATGGAAGGAACATAAACCACTTCCCAGGGTCTGACCTGAGGACCGTATTTCTGAACCCATTGAGTTTTTATGTCTACCACCTTAATCCATTTCTTTACCTGCTCTGGAGAAGGACCCTGAGAACAGCTGATTAAGGTTATTATTAAAATTATTGGTATAAGAAAAATCCACTTCTTCATTTTTCACCTCTATATTATTTACCATCTAAGAATTCAATAACCTCAAAAAGAGAATTCACAAACACCACCTTATTTTTATATTCTTTTTTTACTTCTTCGCTTATAACCTTATCTATTATAAAAACATTCCTGAATGTGAATGGCTCAGCTGCTTTAATATCCAGCACATTATCTCCAACATAAATACATTCTTCACTTTTTAACCCGAGAAGTGAAAGAGCCCTGTTCATTGCTTCAGGATATGGCTTATAAACTCCATCGTCTCTTGTAACAAGAACGTCAAGAGGAATTTTTATTTTGGAAATTAATTTCTTTGCAAGTTCTCTCGAATTGTTAGTAAGAACCCCTATCTTAACATTTCTATCCTTTAGGAAATTTATAAGTTCTTTTGCACCTTCAGCAACCTTCCCTTTGCTTGTGGCTTCTCTTTCCATTTTTTCAAGCAATTTGAATTTTCTGGACCTTTCGGGTTCTTCGAGACTGTTCAAATGGTCAAGAATTAGGCCCTCTCTTACCCCAAGTCTTCTCTTAATTTCCTTCCAGTTATAAGGGGAAACAAATAGTGTTCCATCAAGGTCAAATATTGCCCCTTTAAGGGAGAAGGAATTCTTCAACATCTTTTCCTGTTCTTTTTTTAAATGTGCACGCAAGGGACTCTGCGCCATCTCTATCCTCATCCAGAATAATTTTCTCTACCCTTCTCCAGGGAAAAAAGAAAGTGGAAATCGCCGTTCCCTTTTTCCCTCCGTTTACCTCTATTATCCAGGTATTGAAGGATTCCACATTGAGCCCTCTTATTATAAGGCCACTGGGATGTAATTTTAGAATCACCCCGAAATACCTTTCCTTGGGAGTTTCAAGATATGCGATAACGATTGAATTTTCTTTAATTATGCTCATATTAATATATTACAACTCCTGCATAACCCACCACGGGTTCTTCCCCTGATACCTCACCTGAATTAGAATAAGAAAGGAGCTCCGCACGTTCTGCGCCCAATTTTAAAGAAGCATCAATCATAATGGCTGTGGGAATGTATCCGCACATTGATATATCGTTTTCAAAAACTGTTCTCAAAAGTCCTTTCCAGTCAAGAGCTACTATCCTTTCCAGTGCTTTCATATCCTTTTCCTTTGCCACATAGGACGGAACATAATGACTCATATCCGAACTGGCAACAACAAGCACTTTGCCTGGATATGAATTGACGGCTTGAGAAATGGCTGTTGAGATATCCGTTATCTCGTCAATACCGAGCGGGGCAAGCACTATGGGAACGATTTTTATTGAAGGATTTAAATACTGAAGGAACGGTACCTGGACCTCAACTGAGTGTTCCTTTAAATGAGCAAGATAGTCTTCTTCAAGGACGGAAGAACCTTTAAGAATTGAGCTGGCAAGGTATTCATCTATTTTCACTATCCCGAGAGGAGTTTCCCATTCCCCTTCCGTTAAAATAGATGCTTTTGTTCCCAATCCTGTATGATTTGGGCCCATAATTATAGCAACCTCAGGAGCATATATAGAAGAATAGACCACCGCAGCAACATGGCCAGAATAAATATATCCGGCATGCGGAACCATCACTCCCTTGGCATCATAAAGTTTTTGGGGAGTAATATCCATGGCCGTCTCCAGCCATTTCAAGAGGGAATCTCTGGAACCAGGATAAAAAAGTCCGGCTACAGCCGCTTTCCTCCTCATTTTAACCTCCTTAAAACTGATTTATTAAAACCTGAATAAAAGGTTTTCCTGAAAGGAGACTTACTTCTAAAAATCTCCAGAGTATAGAAAAACCCGTTTATGCCAAGGACTGGCACTATCTTATTATCATCTAATCTATATGAAATTCCTACCATTGGATAAAGCTTCAGAAGTCCATGATATGAGGAAATTTCAACGGAAAGGAAACCTCCTATGGCCTTCCGGTGAAACTCCTCTGATTCAAGGGCCTCTGCGAAAACTGATGAATAAATACCATCTACAAAGAGATGAGGATTTGAAATACCCTTCCTAATATTCGCAATTCGGAAGCTAACCTCACCATAAATAAGTGCGCCTTCCCTCAGGACCTGTTCTCCCCAGGAAATGGTCTTATAGGTAATTCCGGAGGGGTTGTCTTGATCATTACCATAGGAAATAGAAAGAAAAATGCCTGAGTTTCTCACCGGTGAGGCTAAAAATCCCGCATCAATAAAATAACCTTTGCGATTTATATGGCTTCCAGTCCAGTTGTCTTCAATTTCAATCTGCGGGGATATGTAAAACTTAATTCTGTTGGTTTGATTACTAAAGATAAAATCACCAGCTCCTGATAGAGAGGCCCTTCTTTCTTCTCCCACACGGTCTGCAAAAGAAAAATAAAAATAAGAACTCCGAAGAGCTTTTCTTTGGGATCTGAAGATGGGAAGTGCAAATCCCACATCCATTTCCTTCTCCTGTGGATAAATTTTTAAGGATAAATCGAGTATAACCGGGGAAGGAGAAAAACTATAGAAGTTGAACTCAAGTCTGTCGGAAGCTGTCTTACTAGAACTGAAAGTAACCTGATAAAAATTTTCATCCAATGAATCATGACCTATTGCACCAAATTCAACTATATCCTCTTTCCTCCATAAATTAACAAAGTAAAGGTCTGGAAATAGCAGAGATGCTAAATTGTAATTTCTTAAAGGTCTACTATAATTAGGGACTTCTTGCGCATTTATATCCTCAAGCCGAGACCAAAAAATTTCCTCCCCCCTGAGTATAGTATTGTACAGAACTTTTTTCCCATCAGAAATTCCCAAACAAAAAACGCTGTCATTGTACAAAGCAGGGCTCTCACAAAATCCAGTTTTGGTAATTCTCAATATCTTTCCATCCTTCCACAAATAAGCCTCCCATATGCCATCTTCATTTGCTGAAAAAATTAAACCCTTTCCTGTGAAACTTAAATTAGTCTCTGTAAAAGGAGTCTGGGTAAGCCTTTTCAGGACTCCTTCTTCCAGGACATAAAGGTCTGACCCTATGCCGTCCTTCCTCGCACCCAAAAATATTTCTTTCTTAGAAACAGTTATGTCATATATTTCCAATTCTTCTGTTCTCAACAATTTTTCCTTTACT
>JAGHBF010000011.1 GCA_021161165.1 Candidatus Aminicenantota bacterium | reverse complement strand
TCGTGAAGCTGAAACTGGTTTTTAAGTCTTGTATAGAAAAATCCCATACTTAACAGGAGGGACTTTTGACTAATGGACTTGAGATAATCTCCGCCGACATACACACTGTAGGATTTTTCCTCCCTTAAATTTGGGTCATTTTTCACTATAAAACCCTCTCCTCCTATCATTGTTATATGCAGGTCCTCGTCAAAAATCTGGGGTGCTCTAAAACCAGTGGAAAAAGTGGTTCTCAAAGAAAGTCCTTCTATCGGCTTTATCATTAAACTCATTCTTGGAGAGGCTATAATCTTGCCCACCTTACTGTGTTTGTCGAACCTTGAGCCAAACAACAGGTCCACTTTATCCCCAATTGAATAATCATCCTGAAGGAAAACCCCGTAATTTATATATTCATCATCTATTATCCTTTCATAAGCAGGAGCTTTGTCCTTTAAATGTTCCCTCTGATAGCTGGCACCAAAGGTAAATATATGTCCACCCACAGGGAAACTATACTGAACAAGAGCAATAGAAAGTGGATCGGATGTCTCTCCATAAGCATTAGGGTCTTTATTGGCACCATAATAACTGTTGCGGTCAAAAAAGGTCTGGGAAAGGGAAATTTTCAACAGGTCTGATCCGAAGCTCTGTTCCCAGGTAAGAGTAAAATCCAGCCTGTCTGTTCTTGCCATCTCACAGATTAAGGCATCATGGGGAGGAAGATCGAGATTATCCCCACCTCTCCTGTATTCGTGAATTCTGGCAAAGGAAAATTTAAGCTTTCCATTTATAGAAGGAAAGTTCCTGTAGATATTTCCCCCAAAGGAAGTATCCTTCATAATTCCAAGGTTCGAAAATCCATCTCCGTTAACATCCACAGGCTGACGGTCATAGTATGAGCCAAAGAGAAAGGCCTTTGTCTTTCCATCCCTCGAAACAAAGCTTGAGGTTAAACCAAGCTTAAAAAATGCTTTACCAAGGATGGACTCATTCTGCAATCTGAGAACCGTACTGTTCTTATCCGGTTCCTTCGAGATAAGGTTTATTACCCCACCGATAGCATTACTTCCGTAAAGCGAAGACGCTCCACCTTTGACAACTTCGATTCTATCTATCATCTCTGAAGGGATTTGCTCCAGCCCGTACACGCTGGCAAGGGAGGAAATCACAGGAAGCCCATCCACCAGAATCTGTGAATATTTACCTTCAAGGCCATTAAGTCTTACCTGGGTATAATTACAGTTCTGGCAATCGGTCTCCACCCTCACCCCGGTTGTAAAAGATAGGGCTTCTGCCAGGTTTATAGGTTTGGTTTCCTCTATTTCCTGATGGGAAATTAGATACGTCTTAACCGGGACATCCTCGAACTTCATTTTATTTGCGGTAGCTGTCACGGTTATCTGCTCAGAAAACTCCTTTATCAAAACAAAAACTGTGGGAACCCTTGCTCCTTTTTTTATTAAGATTGGTGGAGAGGTGTAATCTGAAAACCCCTCCTTATAAACCTGTATGTGTACAGTAATGTCTGAAGGAAATTCCAGGGTAAAAATACCATTTTTATTGGTTCTGGCCACAGTGGAAAGTTCCGGGACAACCACTGTAGCCTCACCTACAGGGACTCTGGTCTCATCCACAACCTTTGCCACCAGTTTTGCCCTCGAAGGATTGAGCCAGAAGAGCCCAAGAATTTCAGCTGAAACAATTGCAGAAAAGGTCAACAACAACATCATTTTCCTTATCATCTTTACCTCCAGTTCTTCATTGCTCTTTTTTATTACCGTTTCTTTTCCCGCAACCCGGGGGCCGTTCACCTTCTTCCACATAATGGTGAAAACTTTTAAGCCAGAAAGGCGTCTGGTTGGGACATGTTTCTATGAATTCCAGAAATTTAACAAGCCTGTCAAAGGTGTCCTGGTTTAAATAATGTTCAATGGTACATGCATCCTCTTCAGCAATGGAACTATCAACGCCGAGGACCTTCTCAAAGAATTGTTTTAGAACCATATGGGTCTTATAAATTCTCTCTGCTTCTTTTTCCCCTCTTCGTGTCAACTCTATATACCCATATTTCTCATGTACAACCATTCCCCTTCTCTCAAGGGCTTTCAGGGCAGCTACAACGGATGGAGTTTTAACCTTAAGGAGGGCGGAGATATCCTTAACCCTTGGAATTTTTCCATTTAAAGAAATTCGATAAACGGCTTCCAGATAATCCTCAAGGCTTGGAGAGAGCTTCTGGGTTATCCTGTTCATTACCTCACCTCCAGAGTGAGAGTAGAAACCACTGAAATCATCCTGCACTTCCCGGAAAGTTTTCCATCAGCTGGTTTCTTAAGATGAGCCTTAACCATCCATCTACCCCAGTGAATGATTCTTATTCTGGCTATTCCTCTGGAGTCAGTCTCAGTAGCAAAGGCATAATCATCCCCTGTTGAAAAACCTTCGTAAGTAGCATAGATCGGCACAAAGGGGAGAGGTTTTCCGTTGTACAAAACCTTTACCTTCAAAAAATCTCCGATTTTCAGATCTGAAGGGTCCATCAGAGGAATTATTTCCATTTTTAAACCAAGAACCCTGCTAAGATCGTTGTAGTTCCCTTCGCCCACTTTAATAAGCGCTCTGGCAAATTCCTGATAACAATTGCTTACAAGAATTTTTCCTTTTACCTGGTCCATTGGTTTCTGATAATGGAGAATTCTGCCTTCCTGCAGGCTCATCGTGTAAAATCCAGCCTTAGTGAAAGCGAATACATGATAGTAACCATCCTCTGTGAAGTTAAGCACAGATTCGTAGAATTTTCCCTGAGGTTTTAATGAAATTATTTTTCCTGAGGGAAGAGCAACACTATAACCCTTCACTTCATTTTGTGATATAAAATCGGCCACAGGAAACCGGTGACCCCACCCCAGAAATATTATTGTCAGTTCTCCTATCCTTCCGTAGTAACCTGTGGAATTAATCCACAAAGTATGGGGGAAAAGCAGCCCCACAACAAAAAAAGTCAACAACAGCTTCCTATTCATTTTTACCTCCATAAAGTTAGATAAGACTATATTTTATAGTAAACTCTAAAAAATGTCAATAGAGTGTATAAGTCATAACATATAAGAAAAATTGTATTCTTAGAATTCTTTAAAGGGAGCAGGTTTCCCTGCCCCAAGGGGATGGTGGGAGTTTCGGGAGAAGAAGATTTTCCTAGAAAAATTTTGTTATCTTTAAGCAAAATTTCCCAGAATTTTTTCTTCTTCATACTAAGAAAAATTTTTGCATAAGTTCAGAAACATGTGGGAAAAATTAGGAGAAGGAGAAGAATGAGAATAATATGGATTTATAAGTGGATAAGAGGAGTAAATAATGT
>JAGHBF010000059.1 GCA_021161165.1 Candidatus Aminicenantota bacterium | reverse complement strand
TAGCATTAGGTTTTCTCAAAAATTCGTGTAAAAATTTATTTTTAGGTATACCGGTAACATTAAATTTGATTCCAATACTTGGAGGAACGAATGAATCATCAACTTCTAAGAATCTGTATATATCCTGGACAACTTTAAGAGAATCTTTTTTGAGATCATCAAAAAGATAAATTCTGACATTAGAAAAATTATCCAGATAAGCTTTTACTTGTTTATAATAAAAACCTAATTTTGTGTATTGATAACCATACCACCAATTTTTTCTTTTTTCTTCCATTTTCAAAGCCTCTTCAAAATATAAAGTTTCATATCCATCCCTTACGTGATGCATATAATGCGAAAAAGCTCTATCAACTGGGTCCCTTAACAAAATGACTATTTTTGGGTCTTTCAAGTATTTCTTTATATTGGGAATGGTCTCTCTGTAAAAAAACAAATATCCAACTGTAGCTTCTCCTATTGCCTTTTCTTCCTTTACATTTTTAAATAGGTTCAAATAATCTTCTAATCTATAGATTACCTTATTGAGTTTGTCATACCTACCACCCTTCTCATCTATATTAGAGAAATCAATGCCTATCAAAAAATGAGGTTCTTTTATTGGAGACATATAAATTTCCGGGTGTTCATTTAAGTAGTAATATAATGAAGTCGTTCCTGACTTTGCTGCTCCAACGATCAAAAAATTTGGAAGAATGATCTTATCTTCCATATAATCTCCTCTATTTGTTCACTTTATGTTTATTATAATTAATTATTTTTATCAATCTCTATATCTATGCTCTATCGTAGATAGAGTAACATAAATTTTACCGGGCTTTATTGTTTTTGTAAATTCGAAACAGATATGTCGCGGTTTGCGGGTCGCGGTTTGCGTATTCGCGATGTCGCGATTTCGCGGTTCGCGCTGTCACGTATTCGCGTATCGCGTTTCGCGTTCCGCGGTTCGCGATGTCGCGTTCCGCGGTTCGCGTTTAGTCCAGATACCCTAATTCCTTTAGTTTCTCTCTGATTGCCTTTTTATCTTCTTCTGTAAGAGGACCTTTCACCTGGAATTCTTCAAGAGGATGGGCCTTTGTTCCAAAGCGGATTTTTAACCAGGTCCTCTCGTGAAGGAAATAGACAAAGATTTTTATAAATGAATCCAGCAACCCTATGCTTATGGATACAAGTGGCTTGTGGGTAAAGATGTAAGCCAGGGTAGTTGTTATACTGAAGGCAATTATACGCCATGTTATCGCTTTAAGCAGGCTTCTTAATTTTCTTTCTTTCATAAACATTATTTTAACGAAAATTGAAAAATGCTCAAAATGGTATATTTAGCTTCGGATTTTAAGGTTTTACCCTCGTCAGGATAGCGAATCTCCAGGGGCTTTTTTGCTTTACACTTCCAATCATAATCTCATCCTGTTGATATTATGATAAATTCAATTTTATTGTAATCTTTGAATGAGTTGGAATTTACTTTAAAGTTCTTTATTGCTTTTCACTGCAAAATTCTGGGGGATGAAATTTATGAGAAGCGACGTTTTTCTCGGGCCTTTAATCAAAGGGGAAACATAAGAGAAGAGTAAATACGGGAAAAATTAATGGATGAAAAATTCTACGCATAGTGACCTGTCAGCGGATAAAACGATATTCAGGCAAAGAAATGGGCTGGGTAAGAACAAATTTGTTACTTAAACGCAAAGATTTATAAAAGTTTACAAAATTCGTTCGATGTGGTAAACTTTCGTTCGATGGAAAGAACATCTGACATTCTTTCGGTTTTTCGTAAATTCGCTGGATTTAAACTCCTTGAATTTTTCCTGTTCAATCCCGGAAAAGAATTTCATCTAAAGGAAATAGCAAGAAGGGCAAATCTGAGTCCCTCCACTGTAAAGTTTTATGGGGAACTATTTCTAAAATTCAGAATACTGGAGGAAAGAAAGGCCGGAAATCAAAGATTTTTTCGCCTGAACAGCGACGATTATCTGATAAAAAGGCTAAAAACCACTTATGGAGTCCTTCTTATAAAGTCCTTATCCCTTGAAGAAATTGCTCCTGATGCCCTTACAATTGCTGCATACGGCGGCTTTGTTCGTGGGGAGTTTGACAGGAACAGTGACCTTGACGTTCTTGTAATTGGGGACGAGAAGGCACTTGTTATGGAAAAACTAAGGCAAAAGGAGGAACAGGCAGGGCTGGAAATAGAAGTTTCTATTTATCCTTTCCATGTATGGGAAAAGATGAAAAAGGAGAGCAACCCTTTTGTAAGGTCGGTTCTGGAAAATCACATTATTATTAAGGGAGAGGGGCTTTGAATTTTCACGAATGTCTTGAAGAAGGTTATATTAAAAAGGATGAATCCACAAAAATAAGGGTAGAAAATTCCATAAAGCTTGCTGAGAAATTTCTGCATGCTGCGGAGAAAAATCTTGAGATAAACGAGAATACAATGGGAGAAATTGCGGCTTACAATTCAATTTTCCATTCTCTGAGGGCACTGCTCTTTTCTGCAGGATACAGGGAAAGAAGCCATTATTGTTTGATGGTGGCGGTAGAGGAGCTTTTCCCGGATTTGTTGAAGGAGCATATGCAGGCAATTCACAGGGTCAGAATGAGACGTCACCAGGTCCAGTATGATGGAATAGATGTCAGCCGGGAAGAAGTAAAAATGGTAATAGAACTTGCAGGGGAATTGCTCGGGAAAATAAAAGAGTATTTTTCGAAAGCGAGCGAGTAGGATAGGATAAGAGGGCCTTTTAAAGGCTGGAGAGTTTTTCAACCAGAGATTTTATCCCCTGCTCCACTTCAGGGCTGAGTTTATCGCCAAAGCTTATATCCTTAAATTGTATGCCGTAAATCACCACTTCCGGACAGCACTTTTTCAAAAGGCTGGCGAAAAGAGAAAGGGGAATTGTGTGTGTGGAAATACTGTGGCGATCAATATCTTCTGGAGGTATTTCTCTTACCTCGCCTGGTTCGCCCCAAAATTGGCTGCGTCTATTATTATTACCTTATCGGGCCTTAGCTCGCAAATCTCATCTATAAATCGCTCCGGGTAGGTGTCACACAGAAAGACCGTGTATTTGTCCTTCAGCATTTCTGCAGCTCTTATGCCAGCACCGTCGTCCCCTCTCCATGTATTTCCTACGCCACAAATTACAATCAATTTTCACCCTCCATGGATTCAATGTACATTTCGTCTCCTGAAATAAGTTCTGTTTCCATGGAACCGCAAGAAGGACAGATAAAAATGGGTTTTTCAGGACGAAATTCGTTCCCGCACTTTTTACAGCGAACTACAACTGGTTTTTTCTCAACACTGAGGATAGTATCTTCCATGCCCTCTTCTTCTTTTTTCATAAGGTCAAAGAGAAAAATAAGAGCATCTTCCACAACGGCGTGCATCTCCCCTATTACTACTTTTATGGTGGAGATTTTCTCCATTCCTGCCTTCAAGGCCTCTTCCTTAGCGGTTCTTATTATTTCTCTTGCTATAGTGCCTTCGTGCATGTGAACTCCTGAGAAATGTCAAATGTGAAGACCTGACCCCTCATTAGCAGATGCGGGGGAGAAGTTCTCCCATGGGCTGTTCTATTATGCGGTGGGTACCGAGGGTGGTTTTAAGGACGGCTTTTCCCGGGAATTCATCAGTTACCTCTCCTATAATTTCAGCCTGTTTGCCAAGGGGATGAGATTTCATCTTCTCAAGAACACTTTCCGCATCTTCTTTCTTCACAAACACTACCACTTTACCCTCGTTTGCCAGCTGTAGTGGGTCAAAACCCAATACTTCGCAAATCCCTGCAACTTCCTGGGAAACTGGAAGCTTTTCTTCCCAGAGTCTTATGCCAAAGTTCATTCCCTCAACTATTTCATTAAGCACAGCAGCAAGACCACCCCTTGTGGGGTCTCTCATGAATTTCACAGAAGGAGAAATAATGCTTTCTATAAGGGGCCACAGGGGAGCAACATCGCTTTTGATGTCCGCTTTTATTCCAAGCTCCTCTCTTGCAACAAGGATAGCTGTTCCATGAAGGCCTATTTCCCCGTTTATCAAAACAAGGTCACCTGGTTCTATTCTGTATCTTGAAGGCGGAGGTGAAAGGAGAGTTTTTCCTATACCTGAGGAATTTATGTAGATGCCGTCTGCTTTGCCCTTTTCAACTACCTTTGTATCGCCTGTTACTATTCTTACCCCTGCCTCTTCCGAAGCCTCTTTGATTGAAATGAGTATCTTCTCAAGTGAAGATATTTCGAAACCCTCTTCTATTATGAATCCCAGGGAAAGATAAAGAGGACGGGCTCCCATCACTGCTATGTCATTCACCGTTCCGGAGATTGCAAGTCTTCCTATATCGCCTCCAGGGAAAAATATCGGGTTTACAACAAAGCTGTCGGTTGAAAACACCAGGTCTTCCAGAACTGCTCCATCGTCCATTTCAGCAAGAACAGGGTCATTCAGGTATTTCTGAAATATTCCCCTTATAATGTCCTCTGTCTTTTTGCCCCCACCGCCATGGGCAAGGGTTATTTTATCCGTATTTATACCACGCACTGCAACTTCCCTCCGATGATACCATACATGGTCCCACGGGATTTTCCGGGGTGCATACTTTACCGAAAAGCGGACATTCCGGGGGATTTATGATTCCCTTAAGGACATCCCCACATCTGCACCCGGGATGCTCTCTGGGAGGGGGAACATCAACCTGAAAACGCTTTTCTGCATCAAATTCGCTGTATTCTTCTCTTAAACCGAGACCGCTTCCCTCCATCCATCCGAGTCCCCTCCATTCTGAATCAACTGGCTCAAAAACTTCCTGTATTATTCTCTGAGCCGTAGGATTTCCCCCGTCACGCACGGCTCTTTTATAGTTGTTAATTATCCTGGCTTCGCCCTTTTCTATCATTTCAAGGAGAAGCACTATCGAGGAAATTATATCCACAGGTTCAAAACCTGAGATCACGCCAGGCACCCCGTATTCGGTTATAAATTCATAGGGTCTCATTCCTATTATCACGCTCACATGGCCAGGAAGAAGAAATCCATTAACTCCAAGGTTTCTGTCCTCAACAAGAACTTTCAGTGCAGGTGGGACAAGTTTATTACCGGCAAGAATGGAAAAATTTTCCAGTTCAAGTTCCTTAGCCTTTTTGACGGTTGCACCTATTGTGGGAGCGGTTGTTTCAAAACCAATGGCAAGAAAAATCACTTCTTTCCCTGACCTTTGGGCCAGCTCAAGTGAATCCATTGGAGAATAAACAACGTGAACATCCCCACCTTCAGCTCTTACCTTCTCAAGGCTTGAATATGAACCGGGAACCCTTATCATGTCTCCAAAGGTGGTTATTGTAAATCCTGCCCTTGCAAGCTCTATGGCATGGTCAATGTAGCTGTTTTCTGTAACACAAACAGGGCATCCAGGTCCTGAAATCAGTTTTACATTCTCAGGGAGCATCTGATGGATTCCGAAACGGTGGATCTGCATGGTGTGAGTGCCGCAAACCTCCATTATTTTTACTTCATTTTTGAAGGCAAAGCCTTCAAGCTTTTCCTTGAGGATGTTCACCCTGGAAGAATCCCTGAATTCTCTTACGAGCTCCACATCTCCTCCAGAAGTTTAAGGCTTTCCCTGGCTTCTTCCTCATCCATCCTTTCAATGGCAAAGCCTGCGTGAACTATCACCCAATCTCCAATTTCAGCCTCAGGAAGAAGGGCAAGGGAGACTTCCCTTTCAACACCCATTGAAAGCACTATTCCCTTATCTCCCTCTTTTTTTATGAGCTTCATAGGAACCGCAAGACACATTTTTCACCTCTGTAATGCAAGAACCCCCTGCCCCAGAGCAAGTGAACCGTCGTGGGGTGGGGTCTTGGTATGATAAATAATTTCAAAATTTTTATTTAAAAGCATGTCTTTCAGTATGCTGGTAAGCAGCCTGTTCTGGAAAACTCCACCGCTTATAGCAACCTTTTTAATTCCTGTGGCCTCCCTCATTTTTTCTGCGACCTCCACAAGGCCTATAGCAAGACCGTAATGAAATGAGAAGGATTTTTCTCCGGGAGACCTTTTGTCTTCTAAAATCTCCCTGAATACAGGGAAAGGGTCTAACAAAAATTTTCCATCCTTTTCAATAATCGAGAATTTATAATAATGGATATTTTCCTCTGCTGCCTTTTCAAGTTTTATAGGAGCTTCTGCCTCAAAGGTGTTTTCACTGATTCCAAGGATTAGAAATGCAGCAGCATCAAACAACCTGCCAGCACTTGAGGTTAAGACTGTTCCTATGTCTTTTCTTATAGCATTAAGAACAAGAAGAGCTTTTTCTCCAACTCTCTCTGCAATTTTTTCTGCGAGGTCAGGGGCTTTTTTATTTAGAATACCCAGGGCCGGTCTCCAGGTTTCTGTGGCTGCTTTGTCTCCCCCCTGTAGGGGAAAATAATCAATGTGACCCATTCTTTCCATTGAGGAAAGGTCCCCCACAAAGAATTCGCCACCCCATATTGCACCATCGTCTCCGTATCCAGTCCCATCAAGCGAAATGCCGATAACCTTATCTGTAATGCCGTTTTCTGCCATTACTGACGCAATGTGTGCCCTGTGGTGCTGCACTTCCGTAACCTTTCTCCCGTAATCTCCTGCAATTTTCCGATTAAGGTAAAGGGGATGGGCATCAACTGCAATAACTTTTGGTGTTATTCCTTTTTCCTCTAAAAAATCATCTATTTCTTCTTTGTGAAGAGTAAGGGCTTCAAGGTCATTTAGAGGGCCTTTCCCTATTCTGAGGTATGCCCTGCTGCCGGTTAAAACTGAAAATCCTCTTTTCATCTCTGCCCCAAGGGCAAGAACAGGGAAAGGGCTTTTAAAAGGAAGGGTCAATTCTAAAACTTCCACTAATTACCTCCTGGATTTACTGGTTCAGGATAAAGGAAACCCTTCCTTTTTATGACACTGGTGCCAATTTCAAATCTATCGTAGAGGGATTTTGGGACTTCCACCTTTATATTCTCTTTCTTATCTGTTCTAACAACAATGTAATACAGCGTTTTTACCCGTCTTCCCTTCAGCCTCCAGCCTGTAGTGTGGAACTTATTTACAACGACACCGGTATAAACTTTTGACTTTTGCGAGCTTTTTTCAAAGGCAAACCAGAGAAGTATCGCAATAACTCCTACCGCAAACCATAGTAGCCTGTTTTTCTTCATAAAATAATTTTAACAGGGAGGGGAAATTTTTCCCCTCCCTTATTATCATTTCCTTACAACTTTCACCAGGTGGACACTGCAGCTTATACAGGGGTCATAGGCACGCATAATCATCTCAAGAGGAAGTTCCATCTCCTGAACTCCCTTCTTGAGCAGATTTTCTGCAGCATTGCGGATGTATTTTTCCATGTCATCCAGATTCTGAGTTGTGGGTATTACATAATCCGCATATTTCACTCTATTGTTTTCTATCTCATAATGGTGAATGAGCAGTCCCCTTGGCGCTTCAACAAGCCCTGTTCCCTTGCCGGATTTTTTACCTGGCTTTGTCTCTTCAATGGGAGTATTTTTTATTTCATCTACCAGAGCAGGGATTTTCTCCAGGCAGAAGAGTATTTCAATGGCCTGGGCTATATTGTTATAATGCGGATTCTTTCTCCAGCGTTCATTATAGAGCTTCTTAAAGTATTCTCCAGCCATGCCGTCCAGTCTGTCAGCCATGTTAAGCATCCTCGCAAGTGCTCCAACTGTATAGGGTTTTCCCTTATAGCGGCAGCGCTTTGCATAGGAATGGGGAACAACCCTTTCGTTTGTCACTTTTTTGTAATCATCGGCTTTGTATTTCTCTCCTGTTGAAACAACTATAGTGTCTGCGAAAAATCCGTATGACCCGTCTTCGGGAAGAACGGAAATAAAAGTAGCCTCCTCTTCCAAGTAATCCGGAATTTCAAGCTCCTTCCAGAGGTTTATTCCCCTTTCAATGGTAGGGATAAGCTCAAGGGCCCTTGTCTTTATCCAGTCAAGTTCTTCGTCTGATGGGATTCTACCAAAACCACCTATTCTCAAGTTCTCGCCGTGCACCCTTCTACCCGCAATTATCTCCATCACCCTGTTCCCATATTTCTTGAGCTCAAGTGCGCCTGCTACTTCTTCGGGATATTTCTCCATCATTGCAATGGCATCCGGATAACCCAGATAATCTGGCAGAGCAAGAAGGTAATAGTGAAGTGAGTGGCTCTCTATCATCTCTCCGTAATGACCGAGTTTCCTCAGAAGCTGGACTTTCTTGCCAGGTTTTATGCCAAGAGCTATTTCATGGGTCCTTATATCAGAAAATCTATGGGAATAGAAGCATATTGCACATATTCTGGAAGTTATAGATACCGCCTCTTCAGGAAGTTTTCCAATTGTAAGCTGTTCCATAAGCCTTGGGCCTTCAAATATCTCAACTTTTACTTCCTTTACTTCGTTATTTTCTATGATTACTTCTATTCCTCCGTGCCCCTCAACCCTTGCCACAGGTTCTACAAAAATCTTCTTATCCATTTCAACCCTCCTTTTTCTCGAGGAATTTTCTCAGTTTCTCTGCCCTCTCACTGCCTCCAAATATGGCGAAACGTTTAACAACTGTATCAACATCATATCCCTTATCTATAAGAAGTTGTGCCTCTGCCGCATAATTTTCTTCGTGTATAGGACCCCAGCACCCTATGCAGGGAATGTTATGGGATGGACAGATAGCTCCACATCCAGAATTGGTCAGAGGACCGAGACAAATTTCTCCTTTCAGCAGGAGGCATTCGTTTTCCTTCCATTTGCATTCTGCACATACCGGATAATCAGGATTTTTGGGGATAATACCGTGAGCAAGTTTTCCTGCCAGTTTCAGAAAAGGTTCTTTTTCTATAGGGCAGCCAGGAAGAACAGCATCCACCTTCACATAGGCCGAAACAGGTTTGGGTTCGAGAGGTGGGGTAAGGGTCACAGCATTTTCTTTACCGTAAACCTTCTTATATCTTTTTATCCATTCCTCGTTTCCCATAAACATAGACTGCACACCGCCGAAAACTGCACAGTGACCTATTGCAACAAGTATTTTGCTCTTTTTCCTTATTTCCAGCAGGTCTTCAAGGTCCTTCTGTGTGGAAACAGACCCTTCCACGAATGCAACGTCAAGCTTTGCCTCTTCATCCTTTGCCCTTGAAGCCATGACAAAGGATTTTATTTCAAAGATTTCAAAGAGTTTCAGCAGCTCATCCTCACAGTTTAATATATTTAGCTGATCCCCTGCACATCCTGTAAGACCATATATTCCAATTTTAGGCTTTCCCATGATTTCCTCCTTAAATAAGCCCTTTAATATTTTTCACATCCCAGAGAGTAAAAACTGGCCCATCTACACACACATATTTATGACCGACAACGCACTGACCGCATTTTCCCATTCCGCACTTCATTTTTCTTTCCAGTGTCATAAAAATGTGGTCGTCAGGAATACCTATTTTAAGGAATTCTTCAACCACAAATTTATACATAACAGGAGGTCCGCAAACAACCGCTGCTGTGTTCTTCCCGTTCACTTTAACGTATTTAAACAGGTTGGTAACCACTCCTATATCAAAGGGCCAAACTCCAGAGGGGTCTTCATCCACAGTAAGATAACATTCAAAGTCGTCCCTTTCCTTCAGGCGGAAGAACTCCTCTCTGAAAAGCATATCCTCAGGTGTCCTTGCACCATGAAGATAGAATATCCTTCCGAAAAGGTCCCTGTTATCAAGAGCATAAAGCAAAAGAGAACGAAGGGGAGCTGCTCCAAGACCACCAGCTACAAACAGCAGGTCCTTCCCTAACATCTTGTCCACGGGGAAGCCATTGCCAAAGGGACCCCTCAGCCATATAAATTCGTTCTCCTTCAGCTCAAAAAGCTTTGATGTAAGCTTTCCCACCTTTCTTATGCAGAATTCAAAAAGGCCTGGCCTGGAGGGAGTTGATGTTATTGAAAATGGTGCTTCTCCAACATTTGGAATCGAAATCATCATAAATTGGCCTGGCCTGTAATCTGAGGTCATAGGGAAGACCTTTTCCGAATCACAAATTCTTACCTGAAAGAATCTTACATCCCTGGTAAGGTCGTATTTTCTTACAATCCTCGCCCTCTCAGGGACATAAGGATTTTCTATTCCGGTTTTTTCTTCAAGCATTTTTCACCTCCACTCTTTTCCAGAATGCATCTGTTTTTTCCTTTCTGAGGGCCTTCACCACGGAAAGCACATTAATCCCCACAGGACAACTCGCTATACATCTACCACAACCCACGCAGGCAGGGCTTCCATACTCACTCATAAATCCCACAAGCTTGTGGGTATACCACAGTTTAAGCCTTTCGGATTTTGCCTCCCTGAAGTTGTGTCCGCCTGCTACCATTGAATACTCTCTGAAAACACAGGAATACCAGAACCTCTGCCTATTCATCTCATCCTGCCTAATGTCGTATTCGTCATCGATATCAAAGCAGGTGCATGTGGGGCATACCATTGTGCAGGTTCCACAGCTCAGGCAGGCATCACCCATCTTTTCCCAGATAGGTGAATCGTAGCTGAAGGTGACAATTTCCGGCATTCCTTCCAGGTCGATGTCAAGCTTAAAGGCTCTGTCTCTTCTCTTTCTCCATGCAATATAGTCATCAATGTCCTTCTGTGAAACCTCTTCAAGGAACTCCGAAAGAGTCCTTATAGCATCCTCCCCTTTTGGAGAACCTATCCAGAGCAAGAATTTGTCCTCAAGGTCTGTGAGAAACAGGTCAAAACCCTCATCCACTGTTGATGTTTTGGTGGCAAAGCAGAAACACTTATCATCTGGCATACATGATAGCCCTACTATCAGGGTATTTTCCCTTGCCTTCAGGTAGTAGGGATCGGGATATAGCCTGGTATAGAAACGGTGGTAAATGTTAAGCCCGTTGAGTTCACACGGATGAAGACCAAAGATAACCCTCTTTCTAACTTCGTAATGCTCTTTCCACTCCCCATTTTTGAACTTCAAAATAGTGGAATTCTTTGGAATAAAGAACTTCTTGGCCGGGATGATGGTTCTTAGAGCCTTCAACTCGAATTTCTCCGGGTCTTCCTTGGCATACACATAGTTTTCCCCTTTCTTTACGGGGCCCCACAATTCGCCGAATTTTTCGAGCCCCTTCAGAAATGGAAGGAAATTTTCCCTCTTGAGCTTAAAAACTCTCATTATTCCTCCATTTTATAATTTATTAAATTTTTAATTGTGTGGAAGTAAATGTTAACGAAATTTTAAAATAATTTCAAGTATTTGTAATGAGATACCCGGAACAAACTTTTGTTATACTTCCTTTAAAGGAGGAAAAAATGCGAAAGACAATCCTTTATCTAAGTTTTTTTATAGTGATTATTTTTGGAGCAAAGGCAACAACAGGAGACAAAATTTCCTTATTAATCACAAAAGCAAAGGAATTTTATGAAAAGGGGGACAAAGACGCTGCCCTCAATGCTCTTGAGAATGCTATTGTAGAAATCAAAAATACCAGGAAACTCACTATAAAAAATCTCCATCTCTGCAAAAAAATCATGGGTTATCAGCTAATAGAAAAAAGGGACGGGAACATGCTGAATAGTGGAGATCCTCTTCTTGTTTATTTCGAACCCGAAAATTTCATGGTTAAAAGCAAAAATGGGAAATATGAGGTATGGCTTTCTGAAGACGCAAGGCTTCTGGATGAAAAAGGTAAGGTCCTCTTTGAAAAAAAGGATTGGGTGAGCATTCATCAGGAATTTGACACACCGATCTTTCCACTATTTTTCCAGGATAGAATAACAGGAATACCCCCTGGAAAGTACAGGCTCGAAATCACCCTGAACGATAAACTCAAAGGAAGTTTTGTAACGAGGGTAGTAGAATTTTCTGTGAAATAAGTCAACTATCGCCTGAGCTGAAAAGTCTACTGCTATTCTTGAGGAATTTTACTACTTTATCAAAGGCCCTTGAGGGGTTTAAGACAATTATCGTTATAATGGCTATTAGCAAAAGCACAAAGGCATGGCTATCTTTTCTTACGGCAGAATAAATAAATCCTCCGTAAACCACTCCCATCCAGAAGTTCATCGGGGCTTCGTTTTTGAATGCAAGAGCAAGGGACAAAAGAAGCAAAGTAATACCAGCAACCCATTTCAGAGGAAACAACCGTGTATAGACAAGATAAAAAATTATAGCTGAAACAAAGGTGAGATCAGCTGGAAGGTCAAGAAAACCCAGTGAGGTGTTCCCATATTTCCTTGCTATCATACCGTCAAAAACATCAGTGAACCACCCAGTTATAACAATAATGGATGCTGCTCTTATAGAAAACCCCTGAATTGCATAATATAAAAGCATAAGTACTATAAAAAATCTCGAAAGGGTTAAAAAATCCGCTAAATAATGGGCATTTTCGGAAATCAGACCTTTCATTAAATCCTCCCGTTCAAATTTTAACAGGAGAGGGATCAGGATCTCAAATGTAGCCCAGAGAGTGGAGTTCCTTCAGTGTTTTCCTGTCCAGTTCCTTAAGGTGTTTTTTGACGAATTTTTTTCTAAAATATTTCCTGTACTTTATTTTTCTTGAAAACCTGAAGGCATCCAGAAGAGGTTTACCGTCCATTCCTTTCCCTATGGGAAGATTGTAAAGATAAAGTATGGTTGGGGCAATATCGAAAACAGAGGCATTTTTTATTTGATAACCCTTTTTTACTTCAGGCCCAAGAACGGCAAGGATTCCGAGAGGAGGAGCCATCCAGTCAGGAAGCTCATGGTTATATCCTTGAGGGCCAAAATCAAACCCGTGGTCAGAAAGAACTATTAAATATGTATCTTCATCCATTCTTTTTATGTACTCTCCAAGTATCGAATCGAGCCATGAATACACGGGAAGCAAAAGTTCTGCAGTTTTTTCATCCAGCTCCTTTCTTAATTTCGGTTCCAGCCTGTGCTTCTCTTTCATTTCTTTAAGTCCTCTTGTAGCAAGTTCAGGAGGGAGAAATATCCCTATAAAATGAGTCACCACATCGGGCCATCGGAAGTAAAGCGCAAAGAAATCAAACTTACCTCTATTCCACACCTTCTCACCCATGTTATAAACAAGTTTTTCCATCAGAAGGAAAGGTTTAAAATCTTTTATCACAGGATGATTTGACGGGTCTTTGCCCATATCACGGGCCATTTTTAAATAATCCGGAATTCTTGTTTCTTTAAGAACTTTCCAGTAATTCCACTCCACAGATTCTCTAACTATATCGAAAAATTTAGGTGGATAAACAGAGTCCCTTAGAGCAAAAGTTTTGTTCTTCATAAAAATTATTCCTCTCGCCGCATCTGAAATTACTATACCGTTTATATGATCAGGAGGATAGGAAACATACCAGTTTATCACCGCTGAAGATTTTCCTGCCTCTGATAATATCTCCCATATAGCAGGTTCTCTCCTTTCCGAACTGTTATAAGGAACTTTTATTCCTTTTTTCTGCAAATAGAGCCAGTCCACTATCCCGTGTTTTTCCATCCTTTTGCCAGTAGCAATGGTGGTCCAGATTACCGCGGAAAGTGTGGGTTTCATAGACTTTAATCTTGCCCAGGCGCCCTTTTCTTTAAGGAGCTTAAAATTAGGAAGATGGCCTTCTGCAATTAAAGGGTCTATAAAATCCCAGTCAGCTCCATCAAAGCCAAGAACTATTACCTTCGTCTCTTTCTTTTTTCCTCCGCAAAAGGGCAAAAGAAAAATCAAAAACGGAAGCAGAAGGAGAGCTACATTTTTTTTCAACCCTTTACCTCTGCTCCCTTTTCTTCCTTCTCCTCCAACTTTTCTTCTTGCTCCAGCATCTTATAGAATTGGAACCCTGTCCCTGCAGGAACAATTCTTCCAAGTATCACATTTTCCTTTATACCCTTTAAATAATCCACTTTCCCATGAATGGCCGCTTCTGCCAGAACCTTTGAAGTCTCCTGGAATGAAGCTGCTGAAATGAAGCTCGGGGAGTTCAATGCAGCCCTTGAAATTCCGAGAAGATGGGGTTTTCCTCTTGCTGGTTTCTTTCCTTCAGCTATCATCTTCTCGTTAACCTTCTGGAACTGATATTTGTCAACTATCTGACCGACTATGAAATCTGTATCCCCAACATCCTCTATAATTACCCAGCGGAGCATCTGTCTTATTATTACCTCAATGTGCTTGTCGTGAATCTTGACCCCCTGGGGTCTGTAAACTTTTTGGACTTCTTTAAGGAGGTACTGAGCAAGTTCTTTCTCTCCGAGGACGCTGAGAATATCTCTCGGGTCTATATGTCCTTCAATAAGCGGATCACCTGCTCTAACTCTATCACCATCATGGACTATTATATGAACACCCTTGGGTATTTTATAAGAACGTTCTTCCCCTGTGGCTTCGGACACAACCTTTATTACCCTCTGGGAAGCCTTGGTTTTCTTTTCCTCAAACTTCACTATGCCAGATATTTCTGAAATTATTGCGGGGAACTTTGGATGACGGGCTTCAAAAAGCTCCTCTGCTCTGGGAAGTCCCTCGGTAATATCCTTTGTGGTAGCGATATCCTTAAGCTTTTTGACCAGGATGGTTCCGGGATAAACTTTATCCCCTTCATTCACCATCAGGTGAGCATCAACCGGAAGCAGATAGGTTTTTAGGGCCTTACCCTTGTCATCCACTATCTGTATCTGAGGTTCAAGTTGCCTTCTCTTGGTCTCGTCCAGAGGCAGAATTATTCTTCTCTGTATCTTCCCTGTAACTTCATCCCTTTCTTCCACCAGAGTTTCTTCGTTTATATCTATGAATTTAACAAAACCTTCTACCTCTGAAATTATAGAGGTGGTATATGGATCCCACTCAGCAATGGGGTCACCCTTGTGAACTTTCTGGCCATCCTTAACGAAAAGCTTGGAACCATGCACAATATTGTAGTGAACTCTTTCCCTTCCCTTGTGGTCAAGAAGTATTACTCTTCCAAGCCTGGTTACAACTATAAGGTTACCATCTGGGTCAACAACTGTTTTAAGTTCTTCGAACTTAACGGTTCCGTCTATTTTAGCAACATGTCTATTCTGGCCTTCTCCTCTCATTGCTATCCCGCCGGTATGACGGGTTCTCATGGTCAGCTGTGTACCCGGTTCACCAATAGATTGAGCGGCAATTATACCCACAGCTTCTCCAAGCTCTACAAGACCTCCCGTGGCCATACTTCTTCCATAGCACTTCTGGCATATACCGTGCTCCGCCTGGCAGGTAAGTACAGCTCTAACTTTAACTCTTTCTATTCCTGCATCAATTATCCTTCTTGCCTTTATTTCGTCTATCTCATCTCCAGCCTTTACAATTATTTCTCCTGTTTCGGGGTCCTTAACATCTTCCATAGAGATTCTTCCTATAATCCTGTCCTCAAGAGGTTCTATCACTTTCCCGTTTTCCTCTATATCTGTAAGTTCAAGACCTTCGATGGTTCCACAATCCTCCATTGTTATGGTTACATCCTGTGCCACATCAACAATTCTTCTTGTGAGGTATCCAGACTTAGAAGTTTTCAAAGCTGTATCTGCCATTCCCTTTCTTGCTCCGTGAGTTGATATGAAATACTGAGCAACAGAGAGACCCTCACGGAAATTACTGGTGATGGGAGTTTCTATAATTTCACCTGAGGGTTTTGCCATCAGTCCTCTTATACCAGCAAGCTGACTGATCTGGTCTTTACTGCCCCTCGCTCCTGTCTCAGACATGAGAAATAGAGGATTTATAGTCCCCTTTTCGCTCTGCTTTGCCATGGTTTCAAACATTCTATTTCTTATTTTTTCAGTAACTTCGTGCCAGACATCGGAAAGTTTATTTAATCTTTCCCCCTTGGTTATTAGTCCCTCCATGTATTCCTTTTCTATCTTCATAACCTCTTTGTGAGCCTTTGCTACCAGCTTCTCCTTTTCTGATGGGACCACCATATCATCAATTCCAATGGAAACACCGCTTATTGTGGAATAGTGAAATCCTATTTCCTTTAGTCTGTCAAGAAGATCCACGGTCTTATCGAGTCCGAAGCGAAGGTATGTATAGTTTATAAGGTTTGCAATCCCTTTCTTCTTCATAAATCCGTTTATGTATGGAATGCCCTCTGAAAGATAATCGTTAAATATAACCCTTCCAACTGTTGTCTGAATGAGCTGGTTATTCACATTCTGTAACCTTGTATTTATAACATCCTGGTCATCTCCCACATTCGCTGTAAGATCCAGAAGCTCCCCTGTATAACGAAGATAAATTGAGGCGTTCAGATGAACCTTCCCAAGGCTATATGCAAGAATAACTTCTTCCTTAGAGTTAAAGCTTTTCCCTGTCCCTTTAACACCGGGACGTTCCATGGTAAGGTACGCAATTCCCAAAACCATGTCCTGCGTTGGTGTAGTAAGAGGCTTACCATGAGCAGGAGAAAGAATGTTTCTTGAAGAAAGCATGAGAAGGAGTGATTCAGCCTGTGCTTCCATTGAAATAGGAACATGAACTGCCATCTGGTCTCCGTCAAAATCGGCATTAAAAGCAGGACAAACCAGAGGATGAATTCTGATAGCCTTACCTTCTATAAGAACAGGTTCAAACGCCTGAATTCCAAGTCTGTGTAGTGTAGGCGCCCTGTTTAAAAGAATCGGATGTTCTCTTATTACTTCATCAAGGGCGTCCCAGACTTCGGGTCTTTCCTGTTCTATCCATTCTTCTGCAACTTTAACAGTTGTAACAAGACCGTCCTTTTCAAGTTTATGTGCTATAAAAGGTTTGAAAAGCTCAAGAGCCATCTTCTTGGGCAGGCCTGCCTGGTGAAGTTTGAGCTCGGGACCCACCACTATGACAGATCTTCCTGAGAAATCGACCCTTTTACCAAGAAGGTTCTGACGGAATCTTCCCTGTTTACCTCTGAGGTTATCGCTGAGAGACTTAAATGGCTTTCTATGCTGGTTTGTCTGAGGTTTTGCAAGTTTTGAATTATCAAAAAGTGCATCCACAGCCTGCTGAAGAAGTCTTTTTTCATTCCTGAGTATTAGTTCTGGAGAATTGGCTTCTATCATCTTTTTGAGCCTGTTGTTCCTGTTTATGACCCTCTTGTAAAGTTCGTTAAGGTCTGCATTTCCGAATCTTCCGCCATCCAATTTCACGAGAGGCCTCAGGTCAGGAGGAAGGACTGGAATAACAGTCATTATCATCCATTCAGGCCTTACCCCGCTCTCTTTAAAACCTTTGAAAAGGGCAAGTCTCTTGGATATTTTCTTTAGCTTCTGCTGATTCTTTTCCTTAAGCATTGCTTCACGGAGCTTTTCAACTTCTTCGTCTATATCTACTGCTTCGAGTAGCTCCTTGAGAGCTTCTGCTCCCATACCCACTCTGAAAGAATTTGGGTCTCCTCCGGATTCAATAACCTTTTGAGTTACGGATTCAAGTTCCTCTTCAGTAAGAGTCTGCTTGTATTTAAGACCCGTGATTTTTGGATCGCCAGGGTCAAGGACTACATACTTATCATAGACAACTATTCTTTCAATTTCCTTGCCGGGAATATCAAGAACCAAGCCAATCCTGCTTGGAGGACCTTTGTAGTACCATATGTGGGCTACAGGAGCAGCGAGTTCAATGTGTCCAAGTCTCTCTCTTCTTACCTCTTTAACGGTAACTTCAACACCGCATTTTTCACAGATTGTTCCCTTGTATTTTTTCTTCTTGTATTTGCCGCACAAACATTGATAATCCTGAATGGGCCCGAATATTCTAGCGCAGAAAAGTCCGTCCCTTTCAGGTTTATGAGTTCTATAATTTATGGTCTCAGGCTTTTTTACTTCTCCATAAGACCAATTTCTTATATCCTCAGGTGATGCCAACCTTATCTTCATGGCATCAAAGTCCATTATGGTCATATCCCTAAGCATTAAGCCCTTTTTCATACCCCTCCTCCCATTAAATCTTTATATCAAATCTTCTTTTCCTTCTTCTCTTTCTGAGAGAGAGAAGGTCCACATCTATTCCCAGGGCCTGAAGCTCCCTTACTATCACGTTTACCGAGGATGGGAGTCCCGGCGTAAATGTGAGTTTTCCATTTATGATACCTTCGTAAAGCTTTTCTCTTCCCTTTACATCGTCGGATTTAGCAGTTAACATCTCATGAAGAGCAAAGGCTGCTCCATAAGCTTCCAGCGCCCAGACTTCCATTTCTCCAAGTCTCTGCCCTCCAAACCTGGCCTTTCCACCAAGTGGCTGACGGGTAACCAATGCATAAGGACCTGTAGAACGAGCATGAATTTTGTCATCAACAAGGTGATTTAATTTCATCATGTACATATATCCTACGGTAGCCTCTTCCATGAACTCTTCTCCTGTTCTTCCATCTCTGAGCTTTACTTTTCCACTGGGAGGAAGCCCAGCTTCTTCAAGAAGGCTCTTTATCTCTTTCTCTGAAGCTCCGTCAAAAACAGGGCTGGCTACATGAATTCCGAGGGCTTTTGCAGCCCATCCGAGATGTGTTTCCAGTATCTGTCCAACATTCATACGGGAAGGAACTCCAAGAGGGTTAAGAACAACATCAACAGGAGTGCCATCAGGAAGGAAAGGCATATCCTCTTCAGGAAGAATTATGGCTACAACACCTTTATTCCCATGCCTTCCTGACATTTTATCGCCAATCTGTATTTTTCTCTTAGAAGCTATGTAAACTTTTGCTACCTTTCTCACTCCAGCAGGAAGGTCTTCACCTGCTTTTATTAGTTTTATTTTCTCTTCAAGCTTTTCTTTTAAGCCTCTTATCTGTCTTGCGACTTTTTCTTCTATATCTTCAATAAGCCTATCCCTCTCTGGGTTAGGTTTGAGTTTTAATTTCTTAATGTAATGGAAAGGCAGTTTTTCAAGTATTTCTCCGTCAAGTATAGTGCCCTTTTTGAGCAATACTTTGTTAGTGGTTGCGTCCACAAGGTTAGCCTGTATTTCTTCTCCCTTAATTATTTCCTTAATTCTGCGTTCTTTCTCCATTTGAAGAATGCGAACCTCGTCCTCATGGTTCTTTCTTAGCTTGGCAATTTCCATCTCCTCAAGAGCTTTCGCCCTCTCGTCTTTTTCTCCTCCTCTTCTTGTAAACAGTTTTACATCTATAACAACACCTTCAGTTCCAGGTGGACACCTTAATGACTCATCCTTTTTATCAAGGGCCCTTTCACCAAATATGGCTATGATCAGCTTTTCCTCTGGTGTTAGCTGTGTTTCTTCTTTGGGAGCAACTTTTCCTACAAGAATATCTCCTGGCTTGACCTTTGTTCCTATTCTGACTATCCCTGCTTCATCAAGATTTCTAAGTTTTGATTCAGGCACTTCTGGAATTTCCCGTGTGAACTCTTCTGGACCGAGTTTTGTATCTCTTGCTTCTACAGTAAATTCCTCTATATGTATGGAAGTGTAAACGTCCTCTTTTACCAGCCTTTCACTTATAACTATAGCGTCTTCGTAGTTGTACCCTCTCCAGGACATAAAAGCCACAAGAACATTTCTACCCAGGGCCAGTTCTCCAAGATCTGTTGAAGGCCCATCGGCTATAACCTGTCCCTTTCTCACATACTGTCCCTTTTTAACTATCGGTTTTTGATTTATTGTTGTTTTCGAATTAGACCTCTTGTATTTCCTCAACAGATAAAGATCTGCACCAATATCATGCTTATTAAGCTCTTCTCCTGTAACCCTGATTATAATTCTTTCTCCATCAACGTGCTCTACGACTCCACTCCTTCTGGCAATTACAGTGGCACCAGAGTCCCTTGCAACGACTTTTTCCATTCCTGTTCCAACTAAAGGAGCTTCGGGTTTTATTAGAGGCACTGCCTGGCGTTGCATGTTAGAACCCATAAGAGCTCGGTTAGCATCATCGTGTTCCAGGAACGGAATAAGAGATGCAGCTACCGAAACTACCTGAACAGGTGCGAGGTCAACAAAATCTACTTCTTTCCTCCTTATAAGCTTAAATTCACCCTGTTTTCTCCCACTTACATATTCATCGAGAAGTTCTCCCTTTTCATTTATTCTTACGTTTGCCTGTGCTATGTTATATTTTCTTTCCTCCCAGACAGTCAGATAGAAAAGATATGGAACAAATTTCGGTGGATTTTTCTTCTGTTTTTTGAGCTTCTCTACTTCTTTTACAAGTTCTTCCTCTTTTACTCTATCTCCAACTTTAAACCTGGAATCGCCGGGATGAATTATTTTATAGTAATTTACAATCCTTCCGTTTTCCACCTTTCTATAAGGCGTTTCAATAAATCCATATTCATTAACCCGTGCATAGGTCGTAAGAGAAACTATAAGTCCTATGTTTTGTCCTTCTGGTGTTTCTATCGGGCATATTCTCCCGTAATGTGAAGAATGGACGTCTCTCACCTCAAAGCCAGAGGTCTTCCTCTTCAGTCCTCCAGGGCCAAGAGCAGAGAGCCTTCTCTTGTGGGTTATTTCACTCAAAGGATTAGTCTGGTCCATAAACTGGGAAAGCTGAGAGGTGGTAAAGTAGTCCATAAGGTATGCCATCGCCGGTCTGGGAGTAACAACATCTGCTGGAGTCATCTGTAGCGGATCAGGAAAGGTGGTGAGTTTATCTACAAGTGTCCTTTCCATTCTTTTCAATCCCATACGAAAGGCATTTTCTACCTGCTCTCCTACAGGCCTTACCCTTCTATTTGCAAGACTGTCAATATCGTCAAGATAGTAATTGGAATCCCAGCGCCCCCTCCTCTGGCGTAGCTTAAGCAGATACTTAATTATTGCTACGTAATCTTCAAGACTGAGAAGCGGATCATCAAGGGGAGAATTAAGTCCAAGCCTGATGTTTACCTTGTATTTACCAACTCTCTGAAAATGAAATCTCTGGGGATCAAGGAAAAGGGAACGGAAATACGCCTTGGCACTTTCCTTTGTAGTGGTTTCCCCGGGACGGAGTCTTTTGAAGATTTCAATGAAAGCACTAACTCTGTCAAATGACTTATCCTTCGTAAGGGTAGTGGAAATTAAATGGTCAAGTTCATCCTTATGGGGGAAGAATACCTCAAAGGGTTTACCCAATTTTGTAAGAAGGGCAAAATGTCCTTCATCAAGAGGAGTATTTACCAAAATTTTTCCCTTTTTACCCTCTTTGTCTTCCCCTATTTCAATATCGTCCGCAAGGAAAGCATCTTCCAATTCTTCATCAGCCAGGAGAATTTCTTCTATACCATGCCTTTTTGCCCTTTCTATCATTTCAGAGCTTATTGAGGCACCCTTGGGTCCTATTAGCTCTCCATCCTTATCTACCAGATCCTCTCCCAGCTTTTTACCTATGAGGGATTCATCAACCTTCCAGTAAATTTTCCCATTTCTTGGTATTAACTTGTAAGTAGTGTAGAATTTCCTGATAATCTCAGATGTATTTGAAAGGCCAAGGGCTCTGAGGAAGGTAGTTACAGGAATTCTTTTTTTAGAAATGTAGGCATAAAGTATCCCCTTGGGGTCATACTTTATCTCCACCCTCTCGCCTCTATCCGGTACTATTTCAGCAGTTATAATACCCCTTTCCTTTTTTCTTTCAACAAAGTAAACTCCAGAAGAACGTTGCAGCTGACTTACTATAACCCTCTCTGTACCATTTATGACGAAGGTTCCATTGTCAGTCATCAAAGGAATTTCGCCGAAGTAAACTTCTCCTTCTTTTATTTCCCTTATCCTCTTTTCCCTCTTCCCTTTCTCCTTTTCGTAGATGGCAATTTTGAACTTTACATAAATAGGAGCGCTGTAAGTATATCCCTTTTCCTTACACTCTTCTGGATTGTGAAGAATCCTCAGTTTTACGGTATCGCCACAGTGTGAACACACCTTCTTCTCTGCAGAACCTATTGCTCCGCAATTGGGACATACTGTTTCGGGTCCCGGCACTGTGCCAGGGGGAAAAAGAGCACCACAGACTTTACATACAGGTCTGGAGTACTCCACCCCCTTCAACCTACCACAGCTGCAACTCCATTCCCCTATCCTATAACTATCAAAGAATATCTTTACATTTCCCTTCTGGTCTGAAACAGGAAATACAGATTTAAACGCTCCCTGAAGTCCAACATCCTTCCTTTCCTCAGGAAGGAGCTCCATCTGGAGAAATTGGGAATAGGACTCCTTCTGAACTTTTATAAGGTCAGGGATGTCCAGAAAAACCTTAATTTTAGAGAAATCCTTCCTCTCTCTATAAAGTCCCTTTTCCTCCATATCTAACCTTTAATACACCCTTATTTTATCTCCACAGTGGCTCCAACTTCTTCAAATTTTGCCTTAATAGCCTCTGCTTCTTCCTTTGTTACTCCCTCTTTTACAGGTGCCGGTGCTGATTCAACCAGAGCTTTTGCCTCTTTAAGTCCAAGGTTTGTTATCTCCCTGACAACTTTAATGACCTTAATCTTCTGGGAACCAACTTCCTTTAGTACAACGTCAAAAGAGGTCTTTTCTTCCTCCTCCGCTGCCGCTGTTCCTGGAGCTGCAGCTGCTACCGGTGCTGCGGCAACTGCCATAGGATTAATCCCATAACGCTCCTCGAATTCCTTAAGATACTCAACAAGCTCGAGAACCGTAAGGTTATCCAGGTGTTTAAAGAAGTCTTCCTTGGTTATCTCTGCCATTTTTTACCTCCTATTTATTCTCCTTTTTCCTTTTTATCCTTTAACTGTGTAAGGGCGTTGCCCAACATAATAAGGGGCATTGAAAGCGCCCTTCCAAATTGCACCAGAGGTGCAGCCATGGCAGCTGCAAACTGTGCAATAAGTTCCTCCCTGGTGGAAAGTTTAGAAAGCTCTTCCGCCTTCTCAGGCCCTAATTTTTGTCCTTCAAGAATGAATCCTTTGAATTGAAGTGGAGCCTCTTTAGAAAACTCATATAGCTCTTTTACAGCCTTTCCCACATCATCTTTTATAAATACAACAGCGGTGGGACCAGTAAGCCATTCCTCTGCAGGTGCAGCAGGAGTCTCATTCAAAATTTTCTTGGCTATTCTGTTTTTAATAACCTTTACTATGGAACCGCTCTTTCTAAGATTCCTTCTTAGATTGTTTATCTGAGCCACATTTATACCTGTAAAATTAAAAAACGCAAAATATCTGTGCTGGTCAAAAAGCTCTTTAAGTTCCTGTGCCTTCTCTATTTTTTCTTCTCTTCTCATTTCATCCTCCTACTTCATAAATTCATTGGGGTCCAGCTTAATAGAAGGTCCCATGGTAGGGCTTATGTAAATGGATTTTATATATTTACCCTTTGCAGCAGGAGGCTTCGCTCTAATTATCGCCTCTACAACTGCCCTAATATTGTCGATTAGTTGCTGGTCTGTAAAATCTGTTTTCCCAACCATCACATGAATATTCCCGGTTTTGTCCACTTTAAATTCAACTTTTCCTGCTTTTATTTCTTTAACAGCCTTGGCGACATCAAAAGTAACGGTTCCTGTCTTGGGGGATGGCATCAGCCCTCTGGGGCCAAGAATTTTACCAAGCTTACCCACATGCCTCATCATATCGGGTGTTGCTACAACAGCATCGAAATCAAGCCATCCATCCTGAATTTTCTTTATAATTTCTTCTCCTCCTCCTACATAATCAGCTCCCGCCTCTTCTGCTTCTTTTATCTTCTCTCCGGACGCTATAACAAGAACCCTTTTTGTCTTCCCAGTTCCATGAGGAAGAACAACTGTCCCTCTAACCATCTGGTCTGCTTTTTTAGGGTCCACGCCAAGACGCATGGATAATTCTACAGAGCCGGGGAACTTGGAATAACTAACTTCCTTGACCAGAGGAACAGCCTCCTGAAGGCTATAAGGTCTATTTTCAACCTTGCTTTTTGCTTCAAGGTATTTTTTCCCTTTCTTAGCCATTTTCTACCTCCACACCCATACTTCTCGCTGTGCCTGCCACAATCTTCATGGCAGCTTCCAGGGTATCGCAATTCAGGTCAGGCATCTTGACCTTTGCTATTTCCTCAAGCTGTTTCTTGGTTAACTTTCCTACCTTGTTTTTGTTAGGCTCACCCGACCCCTTCACAACACCTATCGCTTTCTTAATCAAATAGGAAGTTGGAGGAGTTTTTAATACAAAATCGAAGCTTCTGTCCTCGTAAACTGTAATCTCCACAGGAATGATCATTCCTGGTTCCATCTTGGAAGTGGCATCATTAAACGCCTTAACAAATTCCATTATTGCTATTCCGTGCTGTCCCAGGGCCGGCCCTACTGGTGGTGATGGATTAGCCTGACCAGCAGGTATTTGAAGCCTTAAAGTTGCTTTAACTTTTTTACCTTTCTTCTTTGGCGCTGCCATTTCATCCTCCTTATAACTTTTCCACCTGAGAAAAATTCAATTCAACAGGGGTTTGTCTTCCAAATATCGTAACCATAACTTTAAGGGTCTGTTTTGCAGGATCTACCTCTTCAACAACCCCTGTAAAGTTATAGAAAGGTCCATCTATAATTTTTATCGCATCTCCCTTCTGAAATATTTGCTTATGTCTTGGTTTGTCTTTAGTTTCCTTCATCCTTCCTTTAATCCTTTCGATTTCATCCTCAGTAACTGGTTTTGGTTTGGACCTTGTACCGAGAAAACCTGTTACTCTCGGAGTGGTCCTTACCACAAACCACACTTTATCTCCAACTTCCTCATCATCAAGGTCAAGCTGAATAAAAATATATCCTGGATAAGGATTTTTGGAAGTTATCTGTTTTTTACCATTTTTTATTTCTATAACTGTTTCTTTTGGAATTATTATCTCTCCCAGTTTATCCTGCAGACCCTCCTTTTCCAGTCTCTGACGGATCTGATTGGAAACCAAGTCTTCATACCCTGTATAGGTATGCAACACATACCATTTCATCCCCATTTATCCTCCAAAACTTCTTCTTATTCCCTCAATAATCCATGCAAAAATTACATCCCAGATGTAAAGGTATATTGAAAAGAATACAACCAGAATTAAAACCACAATTGTAGTCCCAACCACTTCTTTTGAAGTTGGCCAGGTTACTTTTTTTAGTTCTGCTCTAACCTCCCTGAGAAATTCCCCTGCTCTCCTGGGGAAAGTAATAATCTTATTAAGAAATCCAGCATTTTTCCCCGAGGGAGCCTTGTTTAAATTTCTTTTTTTACCAGTGTCTTTCATAACTAAAAGGCTGGCAGGCCAGGAGGGACTCGAACCCCCAACCACCGATTTTGGAGACCGGTGCTCTACCAAATTGAGCTACTGGCCTGCTTATCTTACCTCCTTATGGATGGTATGTTTTCTACAGACCGGACAGTACTTCTTAAGCTCCAATCTGTCAGGAGTGTTTCTTCTATTCTTTGTGGTAGTGTAATTTCTGTTCTTACACTCCGTACACTGAAGGGTTATTATAACCCTTACATCTTTTGCCATTTTTTACTCCAATATTTCAGTTACTGTTCCTGCTCCAACTGTTCTTCCGCCTTCCCTTATTGCAAACCTCAGCCCCTTCTCCATGGCTATGGGAGTGATAAGTTCTACCTCAAGGTTAACATTGTCTCCTGGCATCACCATCTCAACTCCCTCGGGCAGCTTCACCGTTCCCGTTACGTCGGTGGTACGGAAGTAAAACTGAGGCCTGTATCCATTGAAGAACGGTGTATGCCTTCCTCCCTCTTCTTTCGTAAGTATGTAAACTTCTGCTTTGAACTTCTTGTGCGGTGTCACCGTCCCAGGTTTGGCAAGCACCATACCCCTCTCTACTTCATCCTTGTCTATTCCCCTCAGCAATACTCCTACGTTGTCCCCGGGAAGTGCCTCATCCAATACTTTCCTGAACATTTCTATGGAGGTAGCCACCGTCTTCTTTATGGTCCCAAATCCTATTATCTCTACTTCTTCTCCAGGCGTAAGCCTTCCCCTCTCTACCCTTCCTGTCACAACGGTCCCTCTTCCCTGAATGGTGAAAACATCCTCTATCGAAAGAAGAAATGGCTTGTCTACATCCCTCTGCGGCAGTGGTATGTATGTGTCCATCGCTTCTAATAAATCCAGTATCGGCTTGTTCACAGGATCGTTGGGATCCCCATCCGATTCCAGACTCTTTAGCGCAGAACCCCTTATCACCGGGACTTCGTCGCCTGGAAATCCATATTTGCTAAGTAGTTCCCTCACTTCCAGTTCTACTAAATCCAAAATCTCAGGATCATCCACCATGTCCACTTTGTTCAAAAATACCACTATGTAGGGAACTTCTACCTGACGAGCAAGTAAAACGTGCTCCTTCGTCTGAGGCATCGGCCCATCAGCTGCAGAAACCACCAGTATAGCACCATCCATCTGTGCCGCCCCTGTTATCATGTTCTTTACATAGTCAGCATGTCCAGGACAGTCAATATGTGCATAGTGGCGGTTCTCTGTTTCATACTCAACGTGCGCTATCTGTATCGTTATCCCCCTCTGCTTCTCTTCCGGCGCCTTGTCTATGTCCCAGAAATCCTTATACTCAACTTTGTCAGGAAATTTCCTGTTTAATACCTTCGTCATTGCCGCCGTTAATGTAGTCTTTCCATGATCCACATGTCCTATCGTTCCCACATTCAGGTGGGGCTTGCTCCTTTCAAATTTAGGTTTTGCCAT
>JAGHBF010000145.1 GCA_021161165.1 Candidatus Aminicenantota bacterium | reverse complement strand
CAAGAAGTTATAGACCGCGGGAAGAAAAATTGTATTGTGGTTTTTACTCAGGATAAGTTTCCAGCTTTTCTGCTTAATAGAAAAGGCGATAGTTCTCTTTTGATTAGGAGATACCTGGATAGTGGAGGAAATATTATATGGATGGGTGCATGGCCTCGCATAAGTGCACGGGACTTTAAAGAGATTTTTGGTTTTCTTCCCCCTGAAGTTGGTAAGAAAGGCAAGAATGTAAAAATTACCACTGTAGGTAAAAAAACTAATTTCAAAAATGGATGGATCAGCAAAGCTCCGACATTACGTAGAAACGTGGATATTGTCTTTGCGGGGTATGGTAAAGACTCCGCTTCTGCATGGATAAAGTTATATACTTCAAAAAGCGGTTTTGTTCGCCTTTGGGACACTTACCTGAAAAAAATTGATAAACAGAAACTTAAGATTCTCTTATCTCTTGCTTCAGAAGAATGGAAATTTGACTTTATAAATATAGAGGTTTCTTCTGTTCCTTACTTTGCCTGGCGAAAACAGGCCCTTTTCAGAGCAGTGCGACTGGATGTTAACAGCTGGTTGGACATTTCAAGCGCCAATATTGTAATAAATGCTAAAAATTTCAGAGAGAAAGGAAAGTTAAAAATAAAGAAGGGGAAGCAGTACTTTTATTTGATGCTCCCTGATTTTTCAAGAAAACAAGAGTTGAAAATACTTTTTCAAGCGGGTAAACATATTCTAAGAAGAAAAATAGCACTTTCTCCTGAGAGAAAATGGAAGCTATTTTTAACTCCTTCCATCCATACTGATATAGGGTTTACCAATCTTCAAGAAAATGTTTTTAAGCTGCGTAGAAAGAATATAGACAGAATTCTTGACGCAATGGAGAAATATCCTGATCTTAAATGGAATTTTGAGGTTTTCTTTCTTGTAGAAGATTATTTAAAGCATATTGATAATCCATCGAAAAAGCATATACTGCTAAATTTATTGAGATCTAAGAGAGTGGAAATTAATCCGGTATATTTGAATGTGCTTTTAGGCCTTTCTTCCTCGGAAGCAGTTAATAGATTATTTTATCCGTGGTGGCATTTTTCTAAAAAGTACAAAATAAAAGCCAATTTTGCTTCATTTACCGATGTTCCCGTCATGCTTTGGACCTTTCCCCTCGCACTTAAGTCAGCAGACATGAGGTATTTTATTCAGGGTTTTAATGTCTTTAGAGCGCCCTTATTCAGTGAGCAACCCTTAAAAGGAGAAAGGTTTTTCTGGTGGAAAGGATTTGCCGATTGCAGAATTTTTACCGTAACTTCTCCTTATGGTATGGGAGAAAAATTGGGTCTCAATAAGGATCTTAATACTGTTGAAAAAGTTCTTCCGCAGTTTTTGGATTCTCTCAAGCATTATCCTTCAAAAGAAGTTTTACTTTATGGATACCTTCATGAAAACGCCTCCGTTAATTTTAACTTCGTCAATGTTATAAGAAAATGGAACAGGAAATGGGCTTATCCAGAGTTTATTATTGCTACCAATTCTGAAGTGCTGGATTACTTTGATAGAAAATATGCCAATAAAGCGCCTGTGTATAAATTCGATGGTGGAACGTGTTGGGAGGATGGAGTAGCTTCTACTGCAAAGGAGACTGCAATTCATAGAAAAAACCAAAGAGAGATAGTTACTCTGGAGAAGATTTTAACCATTGCATCTCTTTCAGGAAGTGATTCCTATCCTTTTAATAAATTAGATCAAATATGGAGAAATATTCTTTTCTTCAACGAACACACATGGGGAGCATTACAGAGCGTTTTGCGTCCTCACCTTAAATATACACGAGAAATGTGGGAATACAAAGCAAACTTTGTATATGAAGCCGAAAAAGAGATTAAAGAGCTTAAAAAAAGGGCACAAAGATCTTTTGCTTCACTTTTTAATTCAGGAAAAAATCCAGCTATAGTGGTCTTTAATCCGCTTTCCTGGACAAGGGATGGGGTTGTAAATCTATATATCCCTAACCTTTCTGATTCTTTTTCCTTTTGCTTAAAAGAAATATCGGAGGGAAGGAACATACCTTATGCGGTTAAAGGTAATTTTATAAGTTTTATAGCCAGAAGAGTTCCCGAATTTGGATATAAAATTTATAGCCTAATTCCTGGTAAATGTTCCTTTTATAACAGGGAATTCAAAACAAATGTTCTGGAAAATAGGCACTATCGTATTATCGTAGATTGGAAAACGGGAAAAATTCAGAGCTTTGTACACAAAGGCATTGGAAAAGAAATATTAGATAGGCGATCTAAATATAGTTTTAATCAACTCATTTATTTAATGGGGGGAGAAGGAACCAAAGCAATTAACAATACTGCAGAAAATTCTCCCGTACTTGCTTCTTACTCTCCAATCAAGATAAGAAATATTCGCTATAGGGAAACCTCTATCGATAGAAGCCTGGAAATTAAATACAGGACAGACGGTATTCCTAACATTAAGAATTTCAGTTCAGAAATCATTCTTTATAAAGGACTTAAGTACCTTGAGATAAGGAATCACTTTTATAAAGAGGAAACTTTGAGAAAAGAAGCATTACTATTTGCGTATCCTTTTAAAATAGAAAATCCTGAGCCATACGTCGAACTTCCCAATGGCTATGTCAGACCCGGTCTTGATCAGACCAAAGGTTCATGTAAAGATTGGTATGCAACCCAAAATTGGGTCGCTTTAAAAAATAAGTATGATATTGTGGGTATATCTTCTCCGGAAGCGCCTCTATTTATGTTCGGGGATATAAATATAGGTAAATGGATGGGAACTCTTAAATTAAAAAATGGAGCGGTATTTTCCTATGTTATGAACAATTACTGGAATACAAATTATAAAGCATCCCAGGGAGGTAGATATACCTTCAGGTACATTATTTTTACTTTGAGAGATAACAAAATCTCTCAAGCTTTGAAGAAAGGCTGGGAAATGTCTTTTCCTCTTCAGGGCATTTTGGTTCCACCCGGAACAAAGGGTAAATTTATAGCCTCTAAAGGAAGTTTCATAAAAATAGATAAACCCAATGTAATCGTTACGGCTTTCAAAGTGGCTGAGAATAAAGACGGATTAGTGATAAGGCTTCGAGAAATTGAGGGTAAACCCACCACTTTTTCCATTAAAATTCCATTTATTCATATTAAAGAAGCGTATATTTGTAACCTTATGGAGGAAGAGAAAAAACCTCTTGATATAAAAGGAGATAAAATATACTATAAAACTGCTCCTTTTTCTGTAATTACCATTAAAGCTAAATTTTAATTTAAAAATTTCTTTGAGGTTCGGTATTTGCGATTTCACGTTATCGCGATTTCGCGTATACGCGTTTTCGCACTTAGGCGCAGAGACAGGAAGTGCAATTGAGCAATGATTTAGATTTTCCAATGAAGAAAGGCCTAATTCGGCTAACTTCGTCGGAGTTCTGTAGCAAATTGGGAATAAGCTGCGTTTAATCTTAATATTGAACGTGTCAAAAAAAATTGAAGCATGCCATTTCACACGAAAAATCGCTTCAGATAAAAATTAGGAAGGAAGTTAGATGCTTTCTATGATGTCCTCAGGACTTAAAATTTCACTCCAAATAAAGTGCTTCCCTCTTCTGGAAAATAGTGAATTAGAATTAAGAATTATATGTTGAAATTTTAAATTGTAATATATAATATATTTAATATTATAAGAAACGAAAAACATCAGAAGAATAAAGATGGATGTAGGATACAGCGATAAAGGAAATGGATATGAAGCAGCAAAGGAAGTTGCTCAAAGATCCCTTGAGGCTTCCGGTGAGTCTGTTTTAGCCTTTCTTTTTACAACCGATTCTTATGAACAGAAAGAGGTCTGGAAAGGCACAAAAGAAAAAGTGGGAAATGGCCAACAATGAGTGAAGAAAAGAATAAGAATAAAAAATACCAAGAAGATTTACTTCAGGATATTTTAACCCTTACAGAAATTGCAGGATTTTCTTCTTCGGAATCTTTAGAGGATTTTAAAGAAGAAATTACAGAGAAAGCCATAAGTGTTTTCAACCCGCGCAGCTTTGCAGTAATCTTTGACGGAAAATTATTTCTTTCCTGGGGGATAAAAGAGAATATTGAGGAACTTTTAATTAAAGCAAAGAAGCCAGAAGCAACTCAGTTCGTTTATCCTTTAAGAACGGGAAAAGCTTCAGATCTTTTATTCATTGAACAGACTCAACCCATAGCAGAAAAGGAAAGAAAACTTTATATTATATTTGCAAGTAAGGTTGCAGAAAGGCTCGGTCAACTTAAGCTTTTGTGGGAAAAAGAACAATTTGAAAAAAGACTAAAATTATTATATGAAGCTACTCTTATTGTAAGTGAAGATCTGAATTTAGACCATACTTTAAAAAGAATAGCAGAAATTGCAAGTAAAGTTTTTGGTCCCAGCTTCTGTGCGGTACGAATTTTAAACGAAAAAAAAGATACTCTTGAGCTAAAAGCTGTTAAAGGTCTGGGAAATGACTTTATAAAACAAAGAAAGTTCGTTCACGCAGGCAGTGATATATCTGGGCTGGCGGTTAAAAAGGGAACCCCCGTTTTTGTGAATGACCTTTTAAATTCTGATTTAATTTCTCAGGAAACAAAAGAGCTTGTGAAAAAATACAATATGAAATCTTATATAGCTGTGCCTATTAGATACAAAGGAGAAATTCTCGGCGTTTTAAGTATTATAACCAGGGAATCCAGAAAATTTTCAGAAGAAGAGATAACAACTTTAAATACCTTTGCAGAGTACTCGGGACAGGCAATTGTAAGGGCAAAACTCTATCAAGAGCTTAAAGAATCAGAGGAAAAGTACAGAACGATGATAGAGACCGCAAATGACCTTATTTGGATGCTTGATAAAAATGGTAGATTCACTTATGCTAATAAAAAAGCTGAAGAATTAAGTGGATATAAATTATCGGAACTAATAGGTAAAGACTTTGCTCCGCTTATTGTCCCGGAAGACCTTTCAGAAGTAGAAAAAATATTTAAAGAAACTTTAAAAGGAAGCCCTCAAACATATCGAGTAAGAATTTATAAGAAAGACGGGGGTATTCTTGTTTTATCAGTAAATACAGCTCCGATATTCAAAGGAGAAAAAATTATTGGAACAGTAAGTTTTGGAAGAGACATAACCCGGGAAGAAGAGACGAAAGAGAAAATTCTTAGTCTTTATAATCTTTTTCAAGACATGGCTATGGCTAAAACAGAAGATGAAATAATAAATAAGGCTCTGGATACAGTGAAAAATATTTTAAAGCTGGAAAACGCTATGTATTTTTCAATTGATAAACAAAAAAGTAGTTTATACTTGAAAGCAGACCGAGCAGGGGAAGAAAAAATAAAACTGCCTTTGGACAGTGAAAAGGGGATTACAGTATGGGTTGCAAAATCCGGTAGAGCAATTATTGTCCCGGATACAAGAAAAGAACCCCGTTATATATGGAGAACAAAGAGGCGACTTTCAGAAATAGCCGTGCCTGTTAAAATCGAAGGAGAGGTTGTGGGGGTGGTTAATGCAGAAAGTGAACGAGTAAATGCTTTTTTAAAGGAAGACCTTAAGCTTCTCCAAATTCTGGCTTCAGGTTTAGGTACTGCTATAGAAAATTTGAGACTGATAAATAAATTGAGAGAATCGCAAGCCAAGTATAAATCTCTTTTCGAGTTTCATAAGAAAATTCTTGAAGTTGCCCCCGTGGGAATTGTTAATTTAGACGAAAACTTTAGGGTAATATATGAAAATCCAGAGGCAAAACGAATAACAGGAGTTCCTGAGGGAGAAGAATCCAAAATAATTGGAATGGACATTAGAGAAATTTCTTCTTTAAAAAAAGCGAGGTTAGATTCTAAAATCCACAGACTTTTAGAAGGAAAAAGAATTTCAGAAATAATTCCGTTTGAATCCACATATGGCAAAAAATTTTTCATGGCTTTTGATGCTAATCCTTTATTTGATAAACGTGGGTTTAAAGGGGCAATCTTGACCATTAAAGACGTAACAGAGCAGATAAAAATGAAAGAAAAGCTTGAAGAAAGCTATAGAAAACTGAAGAATATGTTATTTAAAACCGTAGAAGCCCTCTCTAAGGCGATGGAAGTAAGAGACCCTTATACTGCCGGTCATCAAAGGAGAGTTGCTCAACTGGCATGTGCCATTGCAGATGAGATGGGTCTCTCTGTAGAAATGATAGAAGCTATTAGAGTAGCCGCGCTTCTTCATGATATGGGAAAGCTTTCAATTCCGGCTGAAATTTTAACCAAACCCACTAAACTTTCAGAGATAGAATTTGAGATTATGAAGGCTCATTCTGAAATAGGATATAGGATATTAAAACAAGTGAATTTTCCTGGGCAGGTTGCAGAGATAGTTCTTCAGCACCATGAACGGCAGGACGGTTCAGGTTATCCTCAGGGGCTTAAGGGAAATGAAATCCTTCTCGAAGCAAGAATTTTAGCAGTGGCTGATGTTGTGGAGGCAATGAGCTCCCATAGACCATATAGACCTGCGTTAGGAATAGGCAAAGCGCTTGAAGAAATCTCCAGGAACAAAGGCATAAAGTATGACGCTGATGTGGTAGACGCATGTCTCCGTGTTTTTGAGAAAGGGTTTGAATTTGAAATTTATCAGGAAGGCTAAGGTATTCTGATATCTTGATGAAGATGTTTAGAAAATTAGAAAAAAGGAGGTGACGCAATTAACTTGGCAGTACTGACAGGGACCAATATTATTTTTTATGGTTGAAATTCATGCTATCAAAAATTCTGTTTCCCTTTCAT
>JAGHBF010000166.1 GCA_021161165.1 Candidatus Aminicenantota bacterium | reverse complement strand
GCTTCTTATATTCTTTATAGCTTGAATTGCTTTTCTCCATACAGAGACTTTTTTCTGAGCAAGATTCCAGCGGAAAATTAATTCGCTTATTTGTGCCCAGGAGAGGAGATGCTTGAAAAGTGGTACATCACCCTGAGCAACGGGCAGTGTGATTATTCTTGGGTCTCTTTTCCTTGTCCAGGTATAATCTTCGGGAATTACCCCCAGTTCTATGGCTGTCTTTTCAAGGTCAGTACCCGGATAAACGTGTAAAATTGAAACAGATATGTCTGCATATGGACTAAATTCTTCAATGAGTTTTATAGTTTCCTGTGCTTCTTCCCACGTTTCTGTTGGATGGGAAAAAATAAAAAAGGGATTTGGGGTAATCCCGAGTTCATTTGCCCATTTAATTGCATTCCTGACCTGGGTAAGGTCAACATTTTTTCTGATTATTTCCTTTCTTACTCTTTCAGAACCTGCTTCCACACCAAAAGAAAGATAATAGAGGCCAGATTTTACCATTTTTTCAAGGAGAGGTTTTGTCAAAATGTCAACCCTGACTTCTGCATACCAGTTAAGGTTATACTTTCTTTCTATAAAAATATCGCATAATTGTTCCAGCCTTTTTGGATTTGCATCAAAGGTGTCATCGTAAAACCATACAGCCTTTATACCGTAGTTCTTCATACCGAGCTCAATTTCCTGAATAACTCTATCTACAGAGTGCATTCTTACGGCTCTTCCCCAGTTTACTGGTGTAGCACAGAAGTTGCAGTTAAAAGGACATCCTCTTGAAGTCATCATGTTTAGAGCAGGAACTTTTCCCTTTCCAGGCACTTCTATTGAAAAATTGTATTTTCTAAACTGAATGAGTTCCCTGTCAGGAATTGGTATCAGATCAAGGGGTCTTATATACGGCCTTTTCGGATTTTCAATTATCGTTCCATCGATGTCTCTGAAAGAAATTCCCTGAACTTTTTTGAGGTTTGAATAAGGCTCAGAACTTTCAAGAGCCTGCACGAGTTCAAGGGAGGTAATTTCTCCCTCATTTCTCACTACTATATCAATGAATGGAAGATATTCCAGAGTATCCCTGGCAGCCATTGAAGCGTGGGGGCCCCCAAAAACCGTCCACGCTTCTGGTCGAGCTTGTTTTGCAATTTGAAGGAGCTTGAAAGCCTGGAATCTGTTTTCAGTAGTTGATGTGACACCTATAATGTCAGGTTTTTCTGTTTCTATTTTCCGTGCTATTTCCTTCCAGCTAAGATTTAAAAGCTCTGCGGGAACGAGTTCAACATCTACTCCATTTTGCTTGAGCATTGTTCCAATATAAATTATTCCCAGAGGAGGCATAAAAGGGCCCTTTGACCATCTCTCTGCAAAATAGCCACCGGGCGGGACGAATATCATAAACTTCATGCTGGGTACTTTCTTATCACCTTTACGTATATTTCTTTCCTGAGCTGCTCTACAAATTCTTTTACCTTTTCCTGTCTTTTCTGGTTAAAAATTTTCTTCTCTATATCTTTTCTGACATCTTTTAATTTTTTTATGAAGGATGGGTGATATTTTTCTATTTTCAATTTAAACCAGCCATCCGGAGTATCTATCCAGGGACTTATATATCCATCGGATTTTCCCTTAATGGCTTCTAAAAATTCCTTTCTTATTTCCTCCTTTGAAACTTTACCCAGAAAACCTCCGTTTTCGTTAAACGGAGGAGCTGACAGTTTGGTTGCTTCTTCAAATCCTTTTTCCTGTATTATTCTATCAACTTCTGCCTTCTTTTTTTTAGCTTCCGGAGATTTTTCAATTTTAATTACCCTTAACTCCCAGCTTGCAGGTGTTGTATATTCATTTATGTGTTCTTCATAGTAACTTCTTATTTCCCCTTCTGTAACCTTTATGTTCATGTCTATTTCTTTTTGAATGAGTTTTTGCTGAATCAAATTTTTAAGGGCATCTTTTTTCCACTCATCAACGTTTATTCCCTGTTTTGCCATTGCTGCCTCAAGTTCCTGAATTGTGGAAAAACCGTACTGAGAGGCCATGTTTTTCATTGCAATCTTAAGGTCTTCGTCTGCAGTGATTCCTTCCTGCTTTGCTTTTACCAGCAAAAGCTTCTGGTCTATCAGATTATCCAGAAGTTTCGCTCTTTCTTGCTGAAATATTTCTTCAAGCTGGGCACCCTTATATCTTGTAGCTAAGAACTGTTTTATTTTATTTTCATATTCTTTCACCTCTGATAGGGTAATTACCTCGTCGCCAACTATTGCCACAACTTCATCCACAAGTTCGTAGTTCTGGGCAAAAATCAAAGCCGCAATAAAAATTATTCCCAGTAATTTTTTCATTATTCCTCCTTAGAATAGGGAAAACCGAGATTTTCTTCATAAATTTTTACTTTGTATTCATGCTTGAGTTTAGTTAACCAGTCATTCAGGGCTTTGTCCCTTTTCTCTTCAAGAAGTTTTCTTTTTATCCTGTCCCTCACTTCAGGAAAGGTTAACATTCTTGCTTTTTCTTTTCTGTCAAGCCTGAATATGTGATAACCCAGGGCAGTTTTAACAACCTGTGAAACCTGGCCTGGATTAAGTGAAAAAATGACATTTTCCATGTCAGAAGGTAAATCCCCTTTTTCATACCATCCCATATCTCCGCCTTTTTTAGATTCAGGAGCTGTGGAATATTGTTTTGCCAGTTTTTCAAATTCATTGTGAGAGGCATTTTTTAATTTTTCTCTTATAAGTAGAGCTTTGTCCTCTGAATCCAATAGTATTTGATGCACTTTTACTCTTTCAGGTCTGTAAAACTCATTTGGGTGTTCCTTGTAATATTTATAAGCTTCATTGTCAGTTACCTTTATTC
>JAGHBF010000029.1 GCA_021161165.1 Candidatus Aminicenantota bacterium | reverse complement strand
TATTGCTCCTATTAGTACTTTTAGGCATGTAGACCGTGTTGAAACGACCTTTGCTATATTGAGATAATATTCATCCTTCTCAGGCCTTTCTATCATAGTCACCTCCTTAAAAACACCATTTCTCCCATAGGTTTGTTTAAATAAGAACTGACTACCGGACACTTAACTCTAAAAAGGAAATAAATGTCAAGGCCCTTGCCTTCCAGAGTTTCGAAATTTCCCTGTCCCTTTGAAAGAACAGTTGGGGAATTTTTAAAAGCCTCAATTATTTCCTTAGAAGACCTTTCAAGAACCAGGCCAGCTATATTTTGGCCCGTTGTTATTAACTCCGCATATTTGTCCATACCCACCTGTTTTGCATCTTCCATGGTGGCATCGTTTATAATTGGGCCACCTCTTACGGCATAAGTTATTTTTGTTTCGTAGTTTTGCCTTATGTATCTTACAAGAAGACGGTCGAAAACTATTTCTCCAGCATTGTCTCCTATTATTAAAAGCTTTTCACCTTCCCTGAGCTCTTTTTCAAGTTCTTTCAGAATTTCAGGGTTTAGCCTCTCATGCATGAGTTTTTCCTTTTCTTCCTCTATATTGAATCTCGCCTCGGTACCGTAATCCATAGAATTTCCCAGCACAGAAAGCTTCAAAATATCTTCCAGGGAAAGTCTGTCCATGTTTTCCTCAAATGTTCGAACTATCTCTTCTGCCTTCTGGTTTTCCAATCTTTTTATCTCCTGATAAGGGTCATCTATTCCAGATATACGCCTGGCAAGGTCGTAGACTTTTTCTGCAAGCTCTGGAGATGTGGTATCATAGCTTTCCTTCGCCAGGAGCTTCAGAACTTCTCGCATTATGCTTTCTTCCGTTTTCCTGTCTGCTCCTATAATCTTTATAAGCTCCGTCATCTGGGAAATTATGCACTTGACACAATAAACATCCATTCTCATAACAAACTCCTTTGATGAGATTATATCCCAAACAATTGTAGAAGAGAAAGATAGGTGGAATAATACAATAAATGTAAAAAAACAGTAAATTTAGATATAATTAACGAGAGAGGCAAACGATGGGTAAAACAGTAATAGAAAAAATAATATCTGCTCACTCTGGTCAGGAAGCTAAGGCAGGACAAATAGTCTGGATGAACGTGGATGTTCGTTCTGCCAGGGACTTTGCAGGTGCAAATGTTGTGAAGAATTACAGAAGGGAGTATGATGGCACTCCGGTTGCAGACCCTGGAAAAACTTTTTTCACATTTGACCTGGTGGCTCCTGCAAAAACAATAAAATATGCAATCAACCAGCAGATCTGCAGAAAATTTGCTGAAGAACAGGGTATCAGAGTTTACGATGTCGATATGGGGATAGGCTCCCATGTGCTTATGGAAGAAGGACTTGCCAGACCTGGCGCTACCGTGGTAGGAACTGATAGTCACATGAACATAGTTTCTGCTGTAGGTGCCTTCGGACAGGGGATGGGAGATGTGGATATAGCATTCATATTCAAAACAGGGAAAACGTGGTTTGAAGTTCCTCAGACGATAAAAGTGAACATAAAGGGTAAGCTTCCTGGACATACTTCAGCAAAGGACCTTGTTCTGAAAATAATCAAGGAGCTTGGTACAACAACAGCCCTTGGAAGAGCGATTGAATTCTACGGAGAAGGAATAGAAGGGCTTCCTCTTTCAGGGAGAATAACTGTTTGCAGTATGGTTACTGAAATGAGTGGTATAGCAGGATTCATTCCCTTCAACGAAAGTGTTAGAGAGGAAATAAGAAAATGGTCCGGGGATTTTGAGGAAGTAAAAGCAGACCCTGATGCAGAATATGCCGCTGAAATAGACATTGATATTTCAAATTTGGTTCCCATGCTGGCTGCTCCTTCTCATCCCAAGAATGTTCACACTGTTGAAGAATATAATGGTCACAGGATAGATTCCGGTTTTATAGGTTCCTGCACTAACGGAAGAGAGGAGGACATAATTGCCGCATGGAAAATTTTGAAGGGTAAAAAAATTGCGTCGGGTAAAAGATTAATCGTTGTTCCAGCAACAAAAAGAGTTTATGGAAATTTACTTAAGAAAGGAATACTCCAGGACCTTTTTGATGCAGGAGCAATAATTCTGAACGCTTCCTGTGGTGGATGTGCAGAGGGTCATGCAGGGCTGACTGGAGAGGATGAAATTCAAATTTCCACTGGTAACAGAAATTTCGCAGGGAAACAAGGGAAAGGGCTTACTTTCCTTGCTTCTCCGCAGACAGTTGCAGCATCAGTTTTAAAGGGAGTGATAACATCGCCGGAAGAATTCCTGAATTAAGAAAAATAGAAGAATTTTTGAAGAGGGAAATATTGCCTTATATTGAAAGGTGTGAATCTGACGTTAGAGTTAGTTTAAACGAAACGAAGGTGTATCTTGAATTTAGTGGTATGTGTCCATCATGTCCATTTCTGTATAATCATTTGTTTCCAGTAATAAGAGAAATGATAATTAATAAATTTGAGGAAGTAGAAGAGGTAATTTTGGAGGAAGTATGATTTTAACTTTGATTTCCTTGATAACCTTTCTCAGAATAGATGCTAAGCCCTATCCCTACGAGTTCGTTCCTGGTGAAAACGGAAGGGTGAATATTTATATAGCAGTGAAAAATTCGGATGTAAGACTATATTCCCTTCCTCCTTTCAAAATATACATCAAGGAAAAGGACTCCCTTAATTTCTCCAAGGATTTCTATACTGCCTTTGATCTAAAAGCAATAAAGGAAAAAGAAAACCAGAAAAGCAAACCTATGAAGGCCCTTCCTCCCCTTACAATTCCCTTTGTTGTAGACGAAAACGCAGCCCCGGGTCTTCACCGAGTGGATTGTGAGATAGAATATCTTGTTTGCTCGAGAAACAGGGAATGGTGTATGAAAACACGTCAGCCATTCTCATTCAGTTTTAAGATAAAATCCTATGTTAAAAGAAGAAAATCTAAAACTAAGGGTCTGTGATATACCTTCAAAATTTATAGCACTGGAAAAAAGAGATCTACCCCTTCTCTCTCTTTTAATACTTTTTAAAATAGGTGCGGTCAATGATCCATCAGGAAAGTCCGGATTGGCTCATTTTCTTGAGCATATGATGTTTAATGGTTCAGAGAAATTTCCCGCAGGAGAATTTGACAGAATCCTGGAGTCGGCAGGCGGGTATTCCAATGCATTTACCGCTTATGATTATACAGGTTACTACGAAGTTTTCCCTTCATCAAAACTCGAAAAAGTTCTGGAATTGGAACTTGATAGGTTGAACAATCTTATAATAGAGGAAGAAATTCTTGAGAAAGAAAAGAAAGTTGTGCTGGAGGAAAGAAAACTCACAGTAGAGAATGACTCAAAAGGATTATTAGAGGAAACATTGGGTTATATTTCTTTTTTTAACCATCCTTATAGAAGGCCTATAATAGGAACAAACCAGGAGTTAAAAAGAATAACGGTTTGGGACCTGAAGGACCTGTACCGTTTTTACTCCCCTGAAAATGCGGTAGTTGTTCTGGCAGGAGATGTTGAATTAGATTATGCCTGCAAAAAACTGGAAAGATTTGCCCAGCTCTGGGGAAATAAGGGTCGTTTCTCAAAGTGGGATTTTGAAATGGAAGATATGCAGGGCAGGAGAACTGCAATAGTAAAAAAAAGTATGGGTTTAGATGCATACATGGCAGCCTTTAAAACACCCGCCCCAGGGAATATAGAAGAATTTATTTCCCTTTTATTATTACCGTATATTATTTCAGAAACTCTTTCTGCCAGGATCAGAAGAGTTCTTGTTGAGGAAAAGAGGATAGCTTCACAGTTCGAATCGTGGTATGACCCCAGAGTAGAGATTTCGCTTTTCTACCTCTATGCAGAAGCCTCAAAAGGCGTTACTGGAGAAAGGTTGGGTGAGGAGCTTATAAAAGAGTTGAATTTTTTAAAGGAATCTCTGGAAGATGAAGAGTTTGAGATTGCCAGAACGAGATTTATTTTGGATGAAAGATTAAAATGCCAGAGGGTAGAAGAGCTTGCAGAGTTAATAGCCCTGGGAGAAATCTTCTGGAATGACCCTTATTTTTATTTTTCATTGCTCGATAGAGTCAAAAAACTGGATAAGCTGAGATTCCTTGAGACGATTAATGCTGTTGTCTGTGAGGATAATCTTTCAGAGGTAATTCTTAAAAATGTATGAGATAAACGGTGCAATAATAGAAGCCTGGAAAAAATCAGGAGGAATAAGCTCCATAAGTTTTCTTTTCCCAGGAGGAAGCGCTATTGATCCTGAAGGCAGAGAAGGCCTTTCCAGGTTAGTTTCAGAGATGATATTGGGAGGATATGAGGGATTTTCTGGAGAGAAATTTCTTAGGAGAGTTGAAGGGCTTGGAGAGGTTAATTCCCTTGCTGATTTCGATTTTATAATGGTAAATCTTGTGGCAGAAAACGAGAATGTCTTAGAACTTATCGAACTTATTTTCCGTGTTTTTTATTCACCGGCAATTGAACCAGAAGAAATAGAAAGAGCCAAAAAGAAGATAATTGGAGATTTAAATGCAATATCTAATTCCCCCTCTGAATTTGCGGAGTATCTTTTGCCATTTTATGTTTTTAGAGACCATCCTTATGGTCATCATCCTCTGGGAAAAGAGGAAAGTATAGAGAGTATATCAAAGGATGACCTCGAAAAATATTTCAACTCCCTTACAGAAAGAGGTTTATACATTGGCATTGTTTCTCCAGAGCCGGATGAAATACTTCTGCATATTGAGAAGCATCTTGAAAATTTGAAATTACAGCATAAGAAATTGAATCTTCCTGCTCCTTATTATAGGAGAGGAATGGAAATAATTTATAAAGAAGGTATTTCCCAATCCTATGTAGAATCGGTAGGTTATCTGCCACCAGTATATCTTCTAAATGAGCCTGCACTTCTGATTTTTAATGCGGCTTATGGAGGATCTTTCACTTCCAGGCTGGTTCAGAAAATAAGAGTAGAGAATGGGCTTACTTATAGCATCCATTCCATGCCTGAGTGGAGAAAGGTTGTAACACTTCTTAGGGTGAGCACTTCAACACTGGAGGAGAACAGAGTAATTGAACTCCTGGAAGAGGAATGGGAGAGGGTTCAGAGGGGAATTACAGAGTCAGAGTTTGAAAGGGCCAAGGAATATGTGCTGGGAAGTTTTCCTATAAAGTTTGAAGGAGCGGAAAATGTTTCCTTTTTCCTTGCAAGAAGGCTATATTATGGGCTCGAGAATGGAACTGTTTATGAATTTATTGAAAGGCTGAGAAAGGTGGAACTGAAAGATATTGAGAAAATAGCTTTAAAGCTTAGCAGGGAACATTTTACTTTGGTGCTCAGCCCTTCAACTTCTTAAATAGAAAAAAGGCTATAAACCCTGGCAGCTTATCAGATATAACAAGGTTGCTATTGCCGCAGATCCCAACTCAAGTTCCCTTGGATTAACTGCCTCAAATACATCGTTGGCTGAATGGTGAAAATCAAAGTATCGCTGGTCATCAGGGAAATAACCAATTAGAGCCTTTGCCTTTATTCTTGATATATCAGCTCCACCTCCCCCTTTTCTGATCCAGTCTATTCTGCATTTTTGAAGCACAGGAAGCCAACTCTTTATCTCTTTAAAGACAGGGTCTTCGGCTTTTACGGTAAAACCCCTGGGCGTGAATCCCCCTCTGTCTGATTCTATTGCAGCTATGTGCTTTTCGCTTGCTCTGGATACATACTCTCCGTATGCTTTTGCCCCACTGAGGCCGTATTCCTCATTCATAAAGAGTACCACTCTCAATGTCCTTTCAGGCCTTATTCCAATGCGCTTAAAGAGTTCAACCGCCTCAATGGATTGGACAACTCCGGCTCCATCATCATGAGCTCCTTCCCCTTTGTCCCATGAATCAAGATGGCCTCCAACTACAATAACCTCTTCAGGATGCTGTGATCCTCTTATTTCTCCTATTACATTGTAGGACCTGGATGGAGGTAGCTGCCTGCAGTTTAATTTCAGGGTTATTTTAAGATGAGGATATTTTTTCAGGGCGTTGCTTAGGAAATCGGCATCTTTAAGTCCGATTGAAACTGCAGGGATTTTTCGTATTTTTGTATCATAACCCATCATTCCTGTATGAGGAACATTATCATATCTGGTTGTGATAGAACGTATTATTACGGCTTTTGCTCCTGCCTTTGCCCCTTCCATTGCTCCTGCCCATCTATATCTTACAGCTTCTCCATAGGCTTTAAATGTGTTGATTTCTCCCTGGTCCATGGGTACATTGAAAAACACAATTTTTCCCCTTACCTGAGGGGCTTTTTCTTTAAACTCCTCAAAATTTTTCACCTCGATAACTTCAGCGGTTATGCCTTCCTCAGGGGTGCCGACGCTTCCACCGAGAGCAGCAATGGAAAGTTCTCTTCCCTTCAAATTTTCAGGGGAAATAATAACAGCTTTTTCGACATTGCCCCTTTCCCATCTTGGAACTTCTACAGGTTGAAGATAGACTCTATCAAAACCCAGTTGCTCCATTTTTTCTTTAGCCCATCTAACGGCTTTTGCTGAATTCTCAGATCCAGCCAGCCTTCCCCCAATTGATGTAAGTTCCCTTAGCCATTGATAAGCTTTTTGTTCTCTAAGGGCAGTTCTAACAAATTTTTCCGCTATAAGTGATGCATCAACTGGTTCCTTTGCCATTGCAATAAATGAAAAAATTATTATGGCAAATACAAGTTTTCTCAATTTGACCCTCCTTCTTTTAGAATTTAAGAATCACATTTTCTTTTCCAAGCCGCTTTCTCAGATACCTGAGAATACCGGTGTTTAGAACTATTGATGGTATTGCATCCGAATGGAATTTTCTGGTTTTACCTTCAGGCATGAGTATTTCTATCGTAAGTTTGCTCTTTCCTCCTCTAAATTTAAGTAATTCATCTCTCAACTGCTCAAGTCTATCTTCATCCATATCCCACATTTTGAACCTTATGAGGACTTCTTCTACATTTTCAAGGAGAGCGTCCTCAAGCCTTTTTGCCCTTTCTACCAGTAAGGTTTTTCCCTGATCATCATAGAGTAACCTTACATCAAATACAAGGGGAATATCTTCAATAAGCATGTGATCGTAATTTGCCAGAGTATCCGGGAAGACTATCGCCTCTGCAATCCCTGAAAGGTCCTCAATTATCAGTTTTGCCATTCTTTTTTTGTTTCTGGTTTTTGCAATTTTCTTTTCGGATATTACTCCTATAATTCTTAAATCGATGGGAAGTTTATCCTCTTCTTCCTCGAAAATGTAGGAAATTTCAACGTGTTCGATTTTGTTGAGCTTTTCAATCATGGGTTTTAGTGGATGACCTGAAATATAGAAACCAAGAGCTTCCTTTTCGTGCTTCAACTTCATAAGAGTATCCCATTCTGGAAGGGTTTTAACGTCCCGGGGAATTTCCTCCTCTGTCTGGGAAAAAAGAAGTCCAACTTCTCTTTTCCCTGCTTCTATCGCATGGTCTATAAGCTCCATTAGCTGAGACCTTTTCATTTTAAGCGAATCCATTGCCCCTGCTTTGATGAGGTATTCCATAACCCTTTTAGTTACCACCCTTGTATTAACTTTCCTTGCGAACTCAAATATTGAGGTGAATTTTCCTGCTTTTTCCCTTGCTTTCAGAATTTCGATTATGGCATTATCTCCTACATTCTTTATTGCTTCAAGTCCGAAGCGGATTTTGTCCTTTCCAACAGGGAAAAATTCTCTTTGACTTTCATTTATATCCGGTGGAAGCACTTCAATACCAAAGCTTTTGGCGTCGTTTATGTATTTTATAACATCAGAGGTTCTTCCCAGTTCTGCTGCGTTTGTAAGAAGGGCTGAAAAGAAATATGTGGGATAATGTGCTTTGAGATAGCCAGTCCAGTAGGCAATGAGAGCATAAGCTGTAGAGTGGGACTTGTTAAAGGCATATTGAGCGAACTTTGTTATATCTTCATCGAAGAATCTTCTCACCTTTTCACGGTCCTTTCCTTTTGCCACTGCCCCTTCAATGAATTTTTCCCTCATCTTTGCCATTATTTCTCCCTTCTTTTTTCCAATGGCTTTGCGGAGAATATCAGCTTCTGAAAGGGAAAATCCTGAAAGCACAGAGGATATCATCATAACCTGTTCCTGATAAACCATGAGGCCGTAGGTTTCCTTAAGGATGGGTTCAAGTTCCGGGAAGGGATAAGTGACCTTTTCCCTGCCGTGCATTCTCCTTATAAAATTGTCTATGTACTGCATAGGTCCAGGCCTGTAAAGTGCAACTAAGGCGATTAAATGTTCGAACTTTGTTGGTTTAGCCTTTATTAACGTGGTTTTCATTCCCCTGCTTTCAAACTGGAATATTCCATCTGTTTTGCCAGACTGGAAAATTTTAAATGTTTTTTCATCATTCAGAGGTATTTTGTTTAAATCTATTTCTATTCCTTCTTTTTCCCTGAGCATTTTAAGTGTGTCATCTATCATGGTGAGATTTCGAAGCCCCAGTATATCCATTTTTAAGAAACCCAAGGCTTCCAGGTCATTCATTTCAAACTGAGTAGTTATTTCGTTTTTCTGAGATTTATAAAGAGGTAACACTTCAATGAGAGGTTTTGGAGAGATAACAACTCCTGCAGCATGGATAGAAGCCTGTCTTATTCTTCCCTCTATTTTAATTGCGTTATCAATAAGTTTTTTAATTTCCTCCCCACCTTCGTTATAGAGCTTCTGAAGATTCGGATCATTGGCGAGAGCTACTTCTATTTTCTGTCCCATCGGGATCATCTTTGCTATCCTGTCAACTATCTTGTCGTCTACATCCATTACCCTTCCTACATCTCTTATGGCTGCGCGGGCTGCCATTGTGCCGAAGGTAATTATCTGGGTGACATTTCCTTCTCCATACCGCTTTTTTATGTGATCGATAACTTCCCCTCTTCTTCTACCGCAAAAATCTATGTCTATATCAGGCATGGAAATTCTTTCTTTATTCAGGAATCTCTCAAAGAGAAGGTGATATTTTAAAGGATCTATTTGGGTTATACCAAGAGAATATGAAACAAGAGAACCTGCTGCAGAGCCTCTTCCAGGGCCTACCGGTATTCCCTTTTCTCTGGCGCTGTTTACTATATCCCACACTATTAGAAAATAACCTGAAAATCCCAGCTTTTTTATTACATCTATTTCCCTGTTTAGCCTTTCTTCATATTCTTCCCTAGGAATACCCGATTTTTTCAGCTCGTACCATCTCTTTTCGAATCCTTCCCTTGTTAGTTTTTCAAAGTAAGCATCCATCGTATAACCTTCGGGAACAGGGAATTCAGGGAGAAGGTATTCCTTTGATTTTTTGATTTTAAAATTTATCCTTTCAGCTATTTCCAGTGTCGAGTCCAGAGCTTGGGGTATTTCCCCGAATAACATCTCCATTTCCTGTGGTGATTTAAAATAGAATTCCTGCGTTCGAAATCTCATGCGGTCTTCGTCTTTTAATTTCTTTTTGGTCTGAATACAGAGGAGTATGTCATGCAATTCGCTGTCTTCCTTCTTTAAGTAATGAGCGTCGTTGGTGGCAACAAGTTTTATGCCGAATTTCTGTGCAGCCTTTATCAGGAAAGAGTTGACAAGTTTTTGCTCCTCAAGACCATGGTCCATAAGTTCCAGAAAAAAATTTTCCTTTCCAAAAATTTCGATATATTCCTCAATGGCTCTTTCTGCCCTTTCAGGCTCTTCCCTTTGAATCCAGAAAGGTATCTCGCCATGTAAGCAACCTGAGAGTGCGATTAGGCCCGAGCTGTATTTTTTCAAAATGTCCTTGTCAATTCTTGGTTTATAATAGAAACCGTGGAGATAGGAGGAAGATACTAATTTGACCAGATTGTGATATCCCTCTTCGTTCTCTGCAAGCAGAGTAATGTGATGAGCTATGGGAAGTCCATTAATTATTTCTTTTCTTTGCATGGAATCAGGTGCGATATAAGCCTCAACACCTATTATGGGTTTTATTCCATAATCTTCAGCCATCATGGAAAATCTTGCGACTCCGAAAAGATTTCCGTGGTCAGTAACAGCTACAGCAGGCATTTTATATTCCAGAGTTTTTTCCAGAAGTTCCTTTAGTCTTATAGCTCCGTCAAGAATGCTATATTCAGTATGCAGGTGGAGATGAACAAATTTTCTCATCTTTAAATTAATGATAACATAAGAAGATGAAACGTTTTCTTTTCTTTATCCTTACTTTGGGCCTGCTTTTCTCTTCGGTAAAAGAGTTTAATTTGGATGGCAGAGTTTTTAAGCTTAAAATTTCTGCCAGAGGCGCAGAACTTCTGGAAAATGGCGTTCTTATAAAAGAGGGAGGAAGAAACTCCTATTATATATACCCGTATATTTGTGCTGATAAGGTTAATATCCTTACCCTTATATATACTGATAAAAACTATGTGCTTTACAAAAATTCTTCACCTGTTCTTTCTTCACATCAGGAACTTTATTCACCAAGAGGTATTTGTTTTCAAGGGAAGGAAATAATAGTCGTGGGTAAAGGCAGGAAACTTCTAGTGATTCAGGGTAACAATTTTCAAGAAATCTCTCCAATTTTTAACGGAGTGCTTTTAAATCCTCGTTTTAACCATAAAGACGGTGATCTGTTCCTGTTGTTTAACGAGCTCTGGAGGGGAGTTATTTTGCGGAGGAAAATAAAATTCCCTTTTGAACAGAAGACATTAATAGAAAAAGAACTCAGGTTTCCTCCTTCCGGGCCGTTCTGGTATAACTACGAGCTTGAACCCAATACTTACATTGCCTTTGGTGATAGCATTACTTATGGCTGTGGATACGGCACATGTGACCACGACCCACCTATTGGGTATCCTTCAAGACTGGAGATACTTCTAAATAAAGACCTTGGAGAGTCTCACGTTCTTAACAGGGGAGTTCCTTCAGAGACTACCTTTGAAGGAGTCCAGAGGATTTCTTCTGAGCTTAGCCTTGCAAATGCCAGATATTTGCTTTTAATGGAAGGAACTAATGACGTTGTTCATGCCGAATATCCTCTTTCAGCTACCGAGGAAAATCTCAGAAGTATTATTAATAAGTCAATGGGATATGGAACTTTGCCTGTGATAGCCACTATAATACCAAGGACGGACTGGTTCTGGTATCACGAATATTTTCATCAAAAACTCCTTGATACAGTAAAATTGCAAAGAAAGCTTGCAAAGGAATATTCTCTTCCTCTTGCAGATATGTTTAAATTATTTATGGACTATCCAGGAGGCTGGGAAAATCTTATTTCCGATGGAAATCATCCTACTACAGAAGGGTATCAAATGATGGCAGAGGAATGGGAAAAGGCAATAAAGACTATTCCACCCTATCCTCCTTACGACATTAAAACTTCAGTTTTACCGGGCTTTCTCACTCTTTCCTGGAAGGGGGGCGGAGAATCCGACCTTGTGGGATTTTATATATGTAAAAATGAAGTGTGTGTAGATCTGGGACTGAGGTATTCCTTACGGATAAGTTATGATGAACTACAAGGGACATATGAAATAAAGAGTTACGATAAAGAAGGAAACGAAAGCCAACCTAAAACTCTAATTTTTCACTGATTTCCCATACACCATCTATTTTTTCTCCACATGCCGGACATCTTCCCTTGTCAATGTTATTTTCCACAATTTCATAGCCAAGCCTTTTGATAAGAGGTGTATGGCATACAGGACAGAAGGTGGTTTCGTATGGTGAACCTGGAATGTTCCCTGCGTACACGAATCTCAAACCCTCTTCGTATCCTATTTCAACTGCTGTGGTTATAGTTTTTTTGGAGGTAGGTGGTAGATATGTTAATTTGTATTGGGGAAAGAATCTGCTAATATGCCATGGTGTATGTGCTCCAAGTTCCCTCACGATAAATCTCGCAATATCTCTAAGCTCCTCCTCAGAATCATTTAGTCCGGGAATAATGAGGGTAGTTACTTCAATCCATGGTACGATTTTTTTATAAAATATCAGGGAATCAAGAAATTTGTCCAATCTGGCTTTTACAACCTTTGAATAAAAATCTTTTCGCATTGATTTAAAGTCTATATTTGCTGCGTCAATTATCCCTTTTCCATCTTTCAACGCTTCTTCACTTATATAACCGTTAGTAACGAGTATATTTTTAATTCCCTTTTCCTTTGCCAGTCTGGCTATATCTATAACATACTCCCAGAAGATAGTTGGTTCTGTATACGTGTAGGCTATAACTTCAGAACCTGTTTTAATTGCAAGCTCTACCACTTTTTCCGGAGAGACAAACTCACCAGGGACTACATTTACTCCTTCATATTTGTATTGGCTAATTTCGTAATTCTGACAGTTGGCGCATTTAAAATTGCAGCCCACAGTAGCCAGCGACAGAGCATTTGCTCCAGGAAGGAAGTGAAATAAAGGTTTTTTCTCTATAGGATCAACGTGGATCGAAACTGGTTTTGCATATACAAGGCTATAGAGGGTGCCATCTAAATTAACTCTTACTTGACATATACCTGCCTGTCCTGGATACACCAGACAGTTGTGCCTGCAAAGAGTGCATTTTAATTTTTTGTCCTTGTAGGGAATCCAGTATTTTGCAATTTTCATCTTCTCACTCCATATTCTATTATCTCAGCATTCAACCATTTCTTCAATTTTTCCATGGTAATTCGATTTGCTTCTATAGAGGGATAATCTTTAGGAGCAAAAATGATGTATAGAAAAACTTCAGTGCCTTTTGATACCGCAGTTCTCAAAGAGTCTCCTGTGGGATTTCCAAATGGTCCTTCCTCATCTTCAAGGAGCAGGCGTCCTTCAAGGTTTATCCAGCCTCTTCTTATTCCTTCGTAACCTTCTCCTTTTTTACCTGTCCGCACTATAATTTTTTCACCTTTAATTTTCGAAAAGTCATAGAGACCGTAAGGTATTGAATTAATCAACGAAAGCATGTTAATGGCATCCACTGCTGGATGAACTCTTGGAAAGGAATTTCCCTTTTGTATTCTTCTCCATAGTGACTCAGAAGAGGGTCTGAATTTTGTAGGGTCTTCTCCAAAAATTTTGTAAAGCTTTCTTCCCCATTCTCTTTTAAAATTGACTATTGCTTCCCTCAGTTCGTCTTCCGGGACTTCTTTATCGCTGCAATCGCATTTGAAGATACCATAGGGTATCTGAATTTTATCCTTGAACTTTCCCAGCTCTATTCTCAATTCTCTTCAGAACCTCCTTTAATCTTTTGTGATCTTCTCTGGAAAGTTCGATTTTACCAAATCTCTCCCGGTAATAGAAGTAAACGACTTCTTCCCCATCTTCTCCCAGTAGTCTTCCGAACTCAAGTGGTGTTAAATAAGGAAGTTTCCTTATACCCATTCTGCCTGCGATAGAAATCAGTTTCCTGTAATACCAGGGGGAGGGCGTTCGCATAGCTTTGGGAATAAGCCCTTTCTTTTTCGCTGGCAAAAAATTTAAAATCAGATAAATCAGAACTGCGATAAGTCCCAGTACAATGATTTTTCTATGATTCTTTTTTAGCCAGCTATATACATAAAATTGATAAGTTGCAGAAAATCCCACAACATATCTTCCCCAAAGAGAATTTATCCTATCCCATGTGGCAATAATAGGATTGGAATTGAGTTTCTCCGTTTCTTTACCCGGGGATGGGTCAAATTTTATCCACTTTTTTCCATTCCAGACTTCTATCCATGCGTGTGCATCCCTCATTCTGGCTATTGCCCAATCATCTCCGATTTCTCTTATTCTGAATCCAGTAACGAATCTTGCGTCCCATCCAAGTGCTTTGAGAATAACCGATGAAGCGGTAGCGAAAAGTTCGCAGTGGCCTTTTTTGGAGAAGAAAAGAAAATTATAAACAGGTTCTTTTTTAAGGAGCTCCAGGCTGGTGGTATATTCGTAATTATCAGTAAGGAATTGTTCAATATTTGAGAGAGTATCTTCAAGATTTGAACCTTTGAGTTCTCGGGCTACTCTTTTTATCCTGGACCACTCCTCTTTAGAAAGATCGATTGAAACAGGCCTGTATTTCCAGACGTTCTCTTTTCCTAAAAACCTTGCTTCATGGTCATTTAATGGACGAAGAACGGTTATCTCTGAAGGTCCTTTCCCCCGAGCTATTCTGTATGTCCTTACGGCTCCTCCGAATTCAAGAAAGTCTCTGTGGCTCCAGTAGGCCCCTTCATAAATTAATATTACTGAAGTATTTTCAGGGAATGGAATTAGTCTGGGATACTTCAGGAGATATCTTACATTGAGGGTTTTATCCAGTTTCGGTAATGGGACGATTTCCCTTCCGGTTTTTACTTCCCCCTTTTCCCCACTATACCACCTGCCTTTTTTATAAAGGTAATAAACTTTTGCTTTCCAGTATACAGGTATATTTTCACCCTCAATTTGCATAGCAAGTGCGGTGGAGTCTTTTATTTTACCTGAGAAGTTGAGATCAACAATGTCTGATAGTCCGCTTCCCCTACCGAATCCTCCTGTTATGAAATAAGACCCTCTTCTGGGAATAGAGATGAAAATAACAGGTGTGAGAATAAATACTACTGCCAGATGTACAGGAAGAAATTTAATAATTTTTCCTTGAGAGCAGGGATAAAGGTCATAATACACGCGGATTAAGCTTAATGTTAGAAAAACAAGGGATATTATAAAATACAGAAGGTCAAGTCCATAAATGGCGGAGTCCGCCATAATGAGTATAGCTCCAATATGGCACCAATCCCTCCAGTATTTGGACCCTTTGAGAATAAACTCTGCGAGGATGAGATAGGAGAGCATTAGCCCAGCGGCTTCGGATAGGGATTGTGGCAGATAGGCCATGAAAAGAAATATGGAAGCTATTGCTGAAATCCATGCGAGAAATTTAAATTTTTCAGAGGGCAAATAAAGAAAAATAAGCAAACCCAATGCAGGTATAATTGCCCAGGGATTTTTTGAAAAAATTAAAAACGAGAAAACTGAAATGAGAGAAATATAAAGGGTATTTCTCATTTTACAAAAACCAGTTCTCTTGCACCCTTTAAAGATTTCAATGGGCTATCTTCGAAACAGGAGGCTATGAAAATATTTGAATTGGGGAAATGTGTCTTTATCAGAGATGAAAGACGAGCACTTTCTTCCCTTGTGCCCGGTTTTAAAAGTGCCAGGGTGGCCATGAATTTATCAAAATTTTTTTCGTTAACTTCTCCCTGAAATTCTCCTGCAAATATGAAGTGGAAAATATGATTTTTCCAGAGGAAATAGCCGAGGGAAGCGATAAGAGAGATTTTTTCCTCAAAAATGTGTCCGGACCCATATGGATCTAAGGCCATCACTATTCTTTCTCCAAAACTTCCTCCAAGAACCTTTTCGAGCAATTTCCCGGTTCTAGCAAATCCTTTCCAGTAAATTTTTCTGGGTTCTGCCTCTTCAACTTCTTTTACATAATGTACCTCTTCGTTTCCAAGCTGGCTCGGTTTGTCTTCTCCTTCTCCAATTAACTCCTCCGGGAAATAAGGTTTTACATTATATAATCTCGGATAAACCAGAATTTTCTCCTTAAACTTTATTGTTTTTCCCCTTATAACAAGTCCCAGCGGAAATTCTGACCACAGAGTGATTTCTGGGAAGCTATTGTATCCTCTTTT
>JAGHBF010000169.1 GCA_021161165.1 Candidatus Aminicenantota bacterium | reverse complement strand
GTCCATAATATTATTCGCAGCGGCTCTTGTAGCTTCTTTTTTCGGGCTTGGTGGCGGGGTACTCTACACTCCAATACAGCTGTGGTTTAAGGTCCCGTTTAATGAGGCGTCCTCCACTTCGCTTCTACTTATTCTCATCACTTCATTCTCTGCAACAATTGTCTTCAGACACAAGCACAGAGTAGACTGGAAGCTTGCTCTATTACTCGAGATCCCCACAACTGCAGGTGCATTTATTGGAGGAATTCTGTCAGAATATTTCTCTTCCAATTTTTTAACCGGGATTCTTATATTATTGCTTCTCCTTTCGGCGTTTTTGATGATTCGCCCTCCTGAAAAGCATTATTCTCTGTGCACCATAAGGGAGGTCAGGAAAAACTCGCTATGGTTCTGGAAAAGGGAATGGAATGGGAATTTTTATTATCTTAACCTCAGGTGTGTATTTCCCATCATGTTTATTGTAGGAACAATTATAAGTATTGTTGGAATAAGTGGAGGGGTTATTAAGATTCCCATAATGGTTCTTCTTTTGGGAATTCCCATGCCCATTGCCATAGGTTCGAGCGCATTTATGGTAGGCCTTACCGCTCTTGCAGGGCTTCTGGGACACGCAAGCATTGGACACGTAAACTGGCATACGGCTTTACTTCTTGCAGTTCCTGTCTTTATAGGAGCTCAGATAGGAAGTAGAGCGTCTGTTCACATAAAAACCCGGAAGGTAAAACATCTCTATGGATGGTTTTTAATCATTGTGGCAATAATTACCTTCTTAAGAGCATGGCGATTTATTTAAACCCTGGAGCAATGTTAAAAAATGTTAATAAAAAAGAGGTAAAACCTGGCATGCTCCCATTTTTTGGACAAACTTAATGTTAAGACTAACTGATTATACACCATAAATTATTCCTAATTTGATACAGAACTCCGAAGGAGTTAGCCGAATGAGGCCTTTTTTCGTTGTAAAATCTAAACCATTGCTCTATTGCACTAACGCGAATACGTGAAATCGCGAAATCGCAATAACGCGAATACGCATATGGGAAGGAAAATATGAGATTAAAGCCTTATTTTTTTACAACTACGTGTGTTAAAATGAATGGGTGCTAAATAAGAGGCTCATTTTTATTCTGCTTCCAGCAGGAATTATGCTCCTCATTCCTTTAATTGCAATGCAATTTACATCTGAAGTGAACTGGGACTCATTAGATTTCATCGTGGCAGGTGTACTGCTTTTCGGCACCGCACTTGCTTTTGAGTTTGCTGTAAGGAAAATACACAACGTTAGATTTCGGATTGTAGTTTGTGCTGCTCTTATTATAATTCTTTTTCTAATTTGGGCCGAACTTGCGGTGGAAATCTTTGGAACTCCATTTGCCGGCAGTTAAAATGCCTGATAAGAAATTGACATTCAATAAATATAATATTGTTATAATCAAAAAAGGAGAATTATGGCAGTATCAAGCATTTTCAACGATGTTATAGGACCTGTTATGCGGGGTCCTTCGAGCTCTCATACAGCGGCAGCCTGCCGCATAGGACTTCTTGCAAGGGATTTAATAGCTGAAAATATAAAGGAAGTTATAATAGATTACGATCCCAACGGCTCTCTTGTAACCACCCATGAATCCCACGGAAGCGATTTAGGCCTTTATAGCGGTCTTCTCGGATGGAGTATGGATGACGAAAGAATGTTGAACTACAGGGAAGGGTTAAAAGAGGCCGGTATAAAAATTAAGGTTAATTATATAAGCTACGGTGCAAAACATCCCAACACCTACAGAATGAAAATTTCCAATTCAGAGATTTCTCATACCCTTACAGCAATATCAACAGGCGGGGGAGCAATAGAGGTAATAGAAATAGATGGTGCAGAGGTTTCTATAAATGGGGATTTCCACGAGCTTCTAATCTATACTGAAAATCCTGAAGAAGTTCAAACTTCACTCCCCTCCTCTTTAGAATACGATTTCATTTTTTACAGGAAAGGTAGAAGAAATTTTATTGAAATAAAAAGCCACAGACCCTTTACCAAAGAAGAGATAAAAAAAATAGAATCTATCCCAGCAGTCATGTTTATTCGCTATCTAAAACCGGTTCTTCCTGTACTTTCCAGGAAGGATATCAGCGTACCTTTCCTTTATTGCAGTGAGATGCTGAAATACGCAAAAGACAAGAAACTCAGCAATATCTGGGAACTTGCTGTTGCGTATGAAAGCGAACGAGGAGGGATTTCCGAGAAAGAAGTTATGGAAAAGATGCGAGAGATTGTACGGATAATGAAAAGGTCTATAAAGGTTGGGCTTAAAGGAACCCATTATGAGGACAGGATTTTACCAGCTCAATCCCCAGGGTTTAAAGAAAAGATGGAAGCAAATGCTCTTCTGGATGCCGGGATGCTAAATACAATGATACTTTATACCACTGCCATGATGGAGGTCAAAAGCTCCATGGGAGTTATAGTGGCAGCCCCAACTGCAGGCGCATGCGGAACACTCCCGGGTGCGATTCTGGGAGCTGTGGACTGGATGGGAAAAAGCGAAGACGAAGCTGTAAAAGCAATGCTTGCAGCAGGCATAATCGGGATATTTATATCAGAACACGCTACATTTTCAGCAGAAGTCGGTGGATGTCAGGCAGAAACCGGATCCGCCTCTACAATGGCCGCCGCTGGACTGGCATATCTCGCAGGAGGTAATCTACAACAGTGCGTCAATGCAGCTTCTTTTGCACTTCAAAATGAACTTGGACTTATTTGTGACCCTATTGCAAACCGTGTTGAGGCGCCTTGTCTGGGAAGAAACATAATGGGAGCATCAAATGCTCTTGCCTCAGCTAATATGGCACTGGCAAACTATGATCCGATTGTACCTCTTGACGAAGTTGTAGAAACCATGCTCAAGGTTGGAAGATGCCTTCCCCATGAACTTCGCTGCACCGGGCTTGGAGGCCTTTCTATAACGCCATCATCAAAAACGGTGGAACGAAGACTAAAAAAGAAACTTATTCAAAAGACAGAAAAACAATAATTTCCGCCTGAATATAAGTTGCGGAAGAAGGCGTTACAGAAATAAAGCTAAAAAATCTAAATTTAGAACACTCTAATTAACCGGCCATTTCCAGCGTGGAGTAACCTTCGCGTATCTTGTAAGAATCTTTTCCTCTACCTTCAGAACCACTTTGTAAACGCCGGGTTTTGACCTGGCAGTGTCCCAGTAAATTTTATGCAGTCCTTTATCGTGGTTTATTTTCATTTTCTTCATAAGCTTTCCCTGGAAATTGTAAATTTCAATAGAAGCAGGGGTTTTGGATGTATCTTTGAAATAATAGTAAATGGCTAACCCATTGGGTTCGTTAGGTGTAGTGATAGGTCTATCTCCCATAAGTTCAAAGTTCCCCCAGAATCTGCGTTGAGAATAGTTCATCTGAGGTTTCGGCTCTATGGAAAAAAGATATGCATCTTGATCGAGGATGTCCTTTTTCAGTTCTTGAAGTGGAGAAATATCGGTTATAAACGCTCCTCTGCCGTAAGTTCCCACAATAAGGTCATTTTCTCTGGGATGTATCATAAGATCCATAACAGGTACATGAGGCATATTATTGTTGAAGGGAAGCCAGCTGCCACCGCCATTGAGGCTTACATAAACTCCCTTTTCTGTTCCCACAAAAAGAAGGTTGGGATTTTTCCTGTCCTCATATATCACGTTTACACTTGCCTTAGGAAGGTTCCCTGTTATATTCACCCATGTTTTACCGTAATCGTCTGTTCTAAAAACAAAGGGCCTGAAGTCGTCAAATTTGAAACCCGACTTTGTAACGTAAGCACGGCCAGGGAAGTGGTTTGATGCAAAAACCCTTGTTACCCAGTAATTTTCAGGGCATCCCATGGCAGTAATGGCAGATGTACAATCGCTCCAGCTCTTACCGAAATCCTTCGTTACATGGACCTTTCCATCGTCTGTTCCAACCCAGATCAAACCCGGTTTTAGAGGAGATTCGGAGATGGTGGCTATTGTGCAATACATCATATGGCCTTTTCCTGCTATCTTTACAGGGTCATCGGTAGTTAAATCCGGGCTTATTTCTATCCAATGGTCACCCCTATCAAGAGACATCAGAAGCATCTGAGCGCCTGCATAGATTATCTGAGGATTGTGTGGAGATATCAATATAGGAGGAGTCCATGGAAATCTGTAGGGTGGTTTTCCTTTTTCTCTCTTAGGTTCAATGTCTACCCTTTCTCCGTTCAATAAGTCAACTCTCTGATGACCACCAAACTGAGTTGTAGTGTATGCCCAGCGGTTGGTTTCTGGATCAACTTTGCAGTACATCCCGT
>JAGHBF010000021.1 GCA_021161165.1 Candidatus Aminicenantota bacterium | reverse complement strand
GATTAAGTTCCTTACCAATTAACCACCTTATTTTTACTCCTTCAAGCATTTCTTCAGCTTTAACGTCTTTCCAGTTACCTATTACTATCATTTTTTACCTCCTTCTAATTTAATAAGCATTTCTTTTATCCTTATGTCTGGGGTAAAACCACCCAGACCATTTTTCCCGATAACCCTGTGGCATGGGATAAAAAGTGGGAGTCTATTTCTCGCCACTGCGTTTCCCACAGCTCTTGGAGAGGTTTTCAGTTTCTTTGCAAGCTCCCCATACGTAATTGTTTCTCCATAGGGTATTTTCCTTAGCTCTTTCCAGACCCTTTTCTGAAAATCAGTTCCTATCATTTTTACAGGAAATTTTTCAAGGTCAACTTTTACGCCTTCTGAGTATTCCTTAAGTGTTTTCATAATTGATGGAATTCCTTCTTTAATTTCAAAACCTTGGCTTTTGAGTTCTTCAAAAAATTTTTCAGACTGAAAAGATGAACCTATTATAGTTCCCTCTAAATCCTCTGCCACAGCAAATTTAAAACCTCCTATGTCAATTATTTTTGCAAAAATCAGTCTCATTTTACACATTTTATAGTATACTATATTTGTGCCAACCCCAATAGGACATAGTTTAACGACCCTGGGGGTCACAGAGCTCTCAGGGATGAATAAAATAAAGGGGGTGGTCTTCCTTTTAATAGTAGGTGTTTTCCCGGATATTGATCTTTTGCTTGATAAAATATCATATTTGAAAAACATTGGTTTTTACCATCAGGGAATAACACATACTTTTCTTGCAGCTGTTATTTTTTCTCTGTTTGTGTTTTTATTTTCAAGGGACATGAAACTTTCCCTTTTGAGCCTTGTAGTCTACTCCCTTCATGTTTTTCTTGACCTTTTTATGATTGACACTCATCCTCCTATTGGATTCAGACCCTTCTGGCCGTTTTATACTGCACTTATAAATATTCCGGTATTACCGGGGGTGGATAAATCTTCTCTACATTCCATTTTAACTTTTAAAACAGTAAGGACACTTTGCTGGGAAACCTCTTTCTTCTCTTATATATACATAACGATTTTGGGGGTGAAGATATGGACTGGAAAGAAAGATTGAATGGGCTGGCCAATAACAGGGTGCTTGGGTCAACTGCTATTCTAAGGGACAGCTATGATGCTGTCCTGGAGGCGCTTGAAAAAGGAGAGGAACTCGAAGAAGTAGCCCTACATGTGGCCAGATTGCTTCATTCCCATCCCACAATGGCAGTTCTTATAAATTTCTTCCATCGATTTTTTAATGCTCTGGAGAATGATAAGGAAGTGAGGATGCTGTGGAAAGAGCTGGACAGAGAGACAGAGGAAAATGCTAAACTGGCCTCATCTCTTATTCCAAACAAGGGAAAAGTTGTTCTCTATTCGCATAGTCTCTCACTCTTAAAAGCCCTCGAGGAAAACAAAAAGAATATTACAGTTATTCTTTCAGAATCCCGTCCTTATTATGAGGGAAGAATCATGGCAGAAAAGCTTGTTGAGATGGGCTATAAGGTTGAATTTACCTATGATGCTTTCCTGCCTGTAATGGTGGAAAAGAGTGAGATTGTTCTAATCGGAAGTGATGCTATCACCTCTCAGGGGGTTATTAACAGAGCAGGAAGTTTTTCCCTTGCTCTTGCAGCCAAACAGTTTAAAAAACCATTTTTCGTAATAGGGCACACTTCTAAAGTTCTTTATGGCCATCTCAGTTCGTATTTCTCAGTCTATAGGGAAAACGGAGAAGTGCTCAATGCTCCCAGTGGTTCAAAACCGGTGGGAAATGTTTTTGACCTAACCCCGTGGAAAGTGGTCTCAGCAGTTATAATAAACTCTATGATTGTCTCTCCCAAGGACATTCCTTTCAAACAAACCAAAACATCATCTCTTCTACACAGGGCATACCAGGCGGTTAAAGATGAATTAAAAAAATGAGCAGGTAGGCTCAGGTCTTCACATTTGACATTCGAGTAAAAGAATTTACTCACCTATCACTGGGGTGAATTTCTTTACCCCAGATTTAATAACCTATCAGGGATTTAACCCTTTCCATTATTTCTTCAGGGGTAATTGAGAGAATGCAAAGGTTCTTTTTTAAAATGCATTTTTTTTCGGAACAGGGTCTGCAAGGAAGGTCCTTTTCAATTATTGCTATTTTGTTTTTTCGCCATGGCCTGTACCATTCCGAAAGGTGAGGGCCAAATATTACGACGATAGGAACTTGTGTAGTTGAGGCAAGATGTGCGGGTCCTGAGTCTATGCCAATAAAGACCTTTGCTCCTGCAGCAAGTGCCCTCATTTGAGTGAGAGAGATTCCAGCAAGGTTTTTCCCTATGCCAAGGGCGTTTATTTTCTCTTTTTCTTCCGAAGAACCCGTAAAAACCGGCATAAGACCTATTTTTTCTATTTCTTTCGCAAGAAAATATGCCTGTTCGGCTGAAAGGGATTTTAGGGGGGAAGCAAAAGGGTGGATTAAAGCATATTCTTCTTCAATTTCGTATTTCAAAGCTTCAGGAGGTGGAAATCGATAACTTCCAGGTTTAGCATTTATTCCCAGAAGTGTCAGAATCTGAAACTGGTTTTCTGCATGGTGAGATTTCATAGAGAGTCTTCTCGGGACAGTTCTTGTATAAAGGAATGAATAGGAATTTTTAAAGCCGAACCTTTTATTGCTGCTAAGAAAAGAAAGAATTGCAGAACGAGGGCCTGAATGAAGGTCTATGGCAAGGGAAAAATCCTCTTTTTTCAGCCAGATTCCAAATCTTAAAGTCTCTCCAGGAGAAAGCCCCTTTTTTATCCTTATTACCCTGTCTATTGAGGGATGATTGAAGAAAAGTTCTGAGTATTGCTCTTCCACGAGATAGTGAATTTCAGCTTCAGGAAAATGCTTCTTTAAGGCATCTGCCACCAGAGTAGCAAGGATAGTATCACCTAATTTTCTAAGTCTTATCAGAAGAATCTTTTTTATCTTCTTCGTAATAGGCTTCCTCCTCAAGCATTATTGGGATATCATCGCGAATAGGATAAACTCTGCCACATTTTACACATTTGAGTCCTTTACCGTCCTTTGTAAGTTCTACAGGTTCCTTACAGACAGGACAGGCAAGGATATCGAGTAATTCTTTATCTATCATTTTTCTCCTCCATATTGTCTGTCAAGAATTATTGTAACAGGTCCATAATTTATTAAGGAAACCTCCATTCGAGCCCCAAAAATTCCCTGTTCCACATTTATTCCCATATTTTTCCAGCGTTTTGCAGCCTCTTCAAGCATCATTTTTGCCCGCTGAGGGTCTTCTGCTTTATCAAAGCATGGCCTTCTTCCTTTTTTTACCCTTGCGGCAAGGGTAAACTGTGAGATTAATAATATTTCGCCTCCGACGTCCAGTAATGAAAGATTCATCTTACCATCCTCATCTTCAAAAATTCTGAGTTCTGCTGTTTTTCTTACAAGAAAATCCAGCTCTTTTTCTCCGTCTCCTTTTTCTACAGATGCAAGAACGAGAAGCCCTTTTCCTATTTTTCCAACGGACTTTCCCTCTACCTTTACTTCAGCTCTTTTGACCCTTTGAATGACTGCTCTCATTCTGAGATTTTTCTTCCGTATTCAAAAAGACCACCTGCTTTTAATATTTCAAGCTGGACAGATGAGGCAGGTTTTGCCTGAAATTCTTTTCCCGTTCTAAGGTTAATAACTTTTCCTGTTTCTAAGTCAATTTTTACAGTATCACCTGACTCGAATTCTCCATTTTCACTAAGCTGTGAAAGTCCAGGAAATTCCAAAATAGCAAGAGCTGAGTTTATGGCATTTCTCTTGTATATGGCTCCGAAAGACTCAGCCACAATCGCTGCAATTCCAAGGGCTATAAAACAGTCAACAGCGTGTTGCCTTGAGGAACCCGCACCAAAATTCTTGCCTGCAAATATAATGTCCCCTTTTTTTGCCTTTACAGGAAAATCTTCCCATCCTTTAAGATTGTCAAGAGCGTATTTTCCCATTTCGGATATTTCAGTGATTGCGAGATACTTATTGTGGTAGATCTGGTCAGTATCAATATCATGAATCATTTTTCCCTTTTCGTCTTTAAGCACCCAGATTCTTCCTTCTATTTCCATTTCAACCTCCTTTGAAATTATATTATAATCTATTCAAGGAGGAAAAATGCTGGATGGAAAGAAGATAGCAATTCTTGTTGAAGAACTATACGACGAATTTGAGTTCTGGTACCCAAAACTGAGACTGGAAGAGGAAGGAGTAGAAGTAGTGGTTGTAGCCCCTGAAGAAAAAGAGTATAGAGGAAAAAGGGGATTTCCTGCAAAATCAGATATTTCTATAAAGGAAGCTTCTCCCGATGATTTCGATGGTGTTATTATTCCAGGAGGGTATTGTCCAGACCGGCTAAGAAGATTTCCCGAGGTTCTTGATTTTGTAAGAAGATTATATGATAGCGGAAAACTGGTTGCTACTATATGTCATGGAGGCTGGGTTCTCATATCAGCTGGAATAACCAGGGGTAAAAGATTGACCGGATATTTTGCCATAAAAGATGACCTTGTAAATTCAGGAGCTCAATATATTGATGCAGAGGTAGTAAAGGACGGTAATCTCATAACCTCCAGACATCCTGGAGACCTTCCCTACTACATGAAAGCGATAATAGCTTTTTTGAAAGGAGAGTGATTTGAAAAACAGTCTTAAAGCACTATTTATTTTACCGGTAGTTATCCTGACGGTTTTTGCTGCGGACCTTTTTCGTCTGAACCTTGAGCGTCTTATGAAAGCGTATGCTTACATAGCGCAGTTTTCGTATGAAAAACCCAAAACAAACCTATTTTACGCAGCAGTGGAGGGAATGACAGCGGGCCTTGATCCTCATTCAAGATTCCTGGACCCTGCCACTCTCAGGACATTAAGGGAAGATCAGAGCGGTAAATTTTACGGTCTCGGGATAAGTATAACCTCTATAAACGGAAAGATAACCATAATGCAAGTGCTGAAAGGGACTCCTGCTGAAAAGGCAGGTCTTCTTGTAGGCGATGCAATTGTTAAAGTGGATGGAAAATCCATCATTGGATACACCTCAACAGAGGCCGTCAAAGTTCTAAGGGGTCCAAAGGGTACAAAGGTTAAAATTGAAGTGGAAAGGGAGGGTTATAAGAAACCCCTGGAATTTATAATAGAAAGGGCTGAAATACCTCTTAACAGTGTCAGATATGCTTTTATGTGGAATAGTGAAATAGGTTATATAGCTTTGAATTCCTTTGCCATAAAGAGTGACGAGGAAATTCATTCCGCCCTGAAAAAACTCAAAGAGCAGGGCATGAAATACCTTATTCTTGATCTGCGGGGAAATGGTGGTGGTGCTCTTAATGCAGCAGTGGAGATATGCGATGAGTTTTTACTTCCTCCTCAAGTAATAGTCAGCACAAGGGGGAGAACACCTGAATCTTATATGGTTTACAAAGCAAAGAAATCGGGCCAATATGAAGACCTTCCCCTTGCGATTCTTGTAAATCAGTATTCTGCTTCTGCATCTGAAATAACAGCCGGAGCAATTCAGGACCACAGGAGGGGACTTATCGTAGGCACCAGAACATTTGGGAAAGGACTTGTACAAACACTTTATCCTCTTTCTGAAGATACAGCACTTGCGCTTACAACAGCAAAATATTACACCCCATCCGGTAAGTGCATACAGAAACCTTTTACTAACTGGATTACTTATTTTTGGGGAATATATTCCGCTGACTATGATAAAACTCCTGGAGGAATAACCCCTGATGTTAAAATAAAGCTCCAGCTTCTCAAAGAACTTGCGGCAAGAATGAGGGGAAAGGGTTTATTTTTCCGGTGGGCAAATCTTTTTGTTAATGACAAAAGGCCTGTATCCAGAGAGTTTCTACCCATAATTAAGATGGAAAAACCAGGACATTTTAAAATAGATAAAAAGTTACTGGCGGACTTCCTAAAATTTGCAAAGGAGAACGGAGTTAAATACACCAAAAAAGAACTTAAGGAAGCATTGAGCGACATTGAATTTGAGCTTAAATATGAGATAACAAACCTATTGTGGGGGCTTGAAGCAGGCACAAAGGTTCTCCTCGACAACGACAAAACCTTCCTTAAGGCAGTTGAGCTTAAAGCAAAAGCAGAAGAAATGGTGGATGAATATTTGCGGAGTACGGAAAAGTGAAATCTCCCTGGAAGGTGTTTATAGTTTTAATTTTTGCTCTCATTATCATAATCACAACTGTATTCGGTCCGACTGGCGTAATAACTATATTTAAGCTTAATAGCAAAATAAAGGCTGTAAAAAAAGAAATAGTGCTTCTTGAGAAAGAAAAGGAGCGTCTTAAAATTGAGGTAGAGTGGCTTGAGAAGGACAAAAAATCTCTGGAACCATTTGCTAAGGAAAAGCTTTTTCTAAAAAGGAAGGACGAGAAGGTAATAGCGGTTATAAGGAAGAAAAAGCCTGATCAAGGTCTTTAATTAGATCTTCTACATCTTCCAATCCCACTGAAAGTCTTATAGTACCCTCTTCAATTCCTACAAGCAGTCTATCTTCCTTTGATACTGAAGCATGGGAAGTAAGAGCAGGCATTGTAACCAGTGACTCTACTCCACCCAGAGAACCTGCTTCCTTTATGATCTTTAATGACCTCATGAAAGTTATTCCGTCTTCGTCATTTCCTTTTATTTTAAAGGCTATCATTCCGCTTCCGCCTTTAAAATTTCTCTTTGCGAACTCATAGTCGTAATAGTTTTCTATCATTGGGTATATTACCCATTCCACCTTCGGATGGTCCTGAAGAAATCTTGCTATTTTGTGCGCATTCCTGTTGTGCCTTTCCATTCTTACTCCAAGGGTTTTTATGCTTCTGTCAACCAGAAAACACATAAAGGGGTCGGGAGATGCGCCCAGTGTTTTCATGGTGTGCCATATAGTCTCGATGTCTTCTTTTAACCCCACAGCAGCACCGGCTATTATATCAGAGTGGCCTCCGATGTATTTGGTTAGTGAGTGGACAACTATATCAGCTCCTTTTTTAAGGGGATTGTAATTGTAAGGGGAAAGGAAAGTGTTATCCACTATAATTTTTATCCCTCTTTTTTTTGCGAAAGAAAGTATCCCGTCTATAAAAAAAGGTTTTAAAAGAGGGTTTGATAGGGTTTCAAAAAAGAATACCTTTGTTTTTGGGGTAACAGCATCTATTATGCCCTCTGGTTCCATTGGATTTGCAAAGGTTACTTTTATATCAAATCTTTCCTGCAGATAGTTTAGAAGGCTATAACTGCCGCCGTAAATGTCCTTTGACGAAACAATGTGGTCAGAAGGGGAAAGAAAAGAGAGCAGAGAAGCAGCTATAGCAGCGATGCCAGATGAAAACACCACTGCATCTTCTCCGCCTTCTAAAGCAGCAATTTTTTCTTCCACCGCTCTTGTTGTGGGATTTTCAAGACGGGTATAAATCCAGGCTTCTCTGGATTTACCCTCTTTCATTTTTTCATAGGCATATTCGTCAAGAATAAAATTTGATGTTTGAAAAATAGGATTTACCACAGGTCTTATTCCTTCAAGTGAAAGTTCCCCTGTATGTATGGCTTTTGTAGAAAATCTCATAACCCCTCCTTTTTGACTAAATTTTAACAAATGAAATTGAAGATATAAAACTATTCTGTTAGAATCTTGATTATGAATCTTGTAGTTATAGGTGCACAGTGGGGCGATGAAGGTAAAGGTAAAGTTATAGATATACTATCCGGAAAGTTCCATCTGGTAGTGAGGTATCAGGGAGGAGAAAATGCAGGTCATACTGTAATTTCGTCAGGCAGAAAGGTTGTTTTGCATACCATACCTTCAGGTATACTAAAGGGTATTCCCTCTCTGATAGGAAATGGCGTGGTAATCCATCCTCCCACACTTATTGATGAAATTGCCTCTCTTGAATCCATAGGAATTAATGTAAAAGACAACCTGAAAATAAGCAGAAGTGCCCACCTTGTTTTGCCAATCCACAGAGAAGCAGAGAGAATTTCAGAGGAAATGAGAGGAGGGAAAAAGATAGGCACAACAAGAAAAGGAATAGGTCCTGCCTATGAGGATAAATATGGAAGAAGGGGTATAAGGGTAGGAGATCTTGAAAGGGAAGATGTTTTAAAGGAAAAAATAGAAGTTCTTCTTGAGGAAAAATACAGAGGATTCCCTGTAAGAAAAGAAGAGCTTTTTGAGTGGCTTTTAAAATACAGAGAACCAGTGCTGAGTTTAGTCGTGGATAGCGTTTCTTATATAAATTCTATGGTAAAAGAGGGGAAAAACATTCTTTTTGAGGGCGCTCAGGGAACCCTTCTTGATATTGATTTCGGTACCTACCCATATGTGACCTCATCTAACTCTTCAGCTGCAGGTGTAAGCAATGGAGCTGGAATTTCTCCCAGATTTATAGATGGAATACTCGGGATTGCCAAGCTTTATTCAACAAGGGTAGGAGCAGGTCCATTTCCCACAGAGTTGAAAGGAAATGTGGGGAAATTTATCAGAGAGAAGGGAGGGGAATTCGGAGCCACAACAGGGAGACCTCGAAGATGTGGATGGCTTGATCTTTTTGCTCTTAAATATTCGGTTACATTGAACGGATTTACCGGAGTAGCTCTCATGAAACTGGATGTTCTTGATAATCTTGATGAGATAAAGGTTGCAGTAGCATATAGGTACAGAGGAAAAAATATGGGAAGTTTTATTCCCGACCCATATATACTTGAAGAGGTAGAACCAGTTTACAGGACATTTAAAGGCTGGCAAACCAATACGAGAGGGACTCGATCCTTTGACGAGCTCCCGCAAAGGGCAAAGGACTACATAAAATTTATAAAAGACTACCTTGAAACAGAAATCTGGCTCGTGTCCACAGGACCTTCCAGTGAGGAGACGATTATTTTGAAAGATATATAATATAAGTTGTTGATTTGTCTCTTGCTGCTGCCCATATTTCTTTCAGGTTTTCAGCCTCTTCTGGTTGAATCACGCCTTTTTTAATAGCAATCTTATATTCAAGAGAGAATGAATTTTCTC
>JAGHBF010000131.1 GCA_021161165.1 Candidatus Aminicenantota bacterium | reverse complement strand
TTCCAGAACATCGTCTATTACTTCAAGTTCATGTCCAGAGAGGATCTCCATTCTTGGAGGTCTGAGGGGTAAATATTTTCTCTGTGGATATTGATAATATTGGTCTTCGATAATGACAAGGTCTTTTCCTTCCATTTGTTTTACTATCTCTTTAAATTCTATTGGGGTTGGTCCATAATGATTCTTGATATAAGTTGCTCCTATGAGCTGTTCTTCATATTTCTCGTAAAAATTGAAATCAATAAAGTAAAGGAGTTTGTAAAGGACTGTTTCTCCTACATTGGGCTTGGCTCCTACTTTATTGAGGACATAAAGAAGGACTTCCTTGAATTTGTCCAGTTTTTTCTGGGGGACATTTATCCTAATTTTCGAAGTTTTAACCATAGGCAAATTTTCCTTTTGTATGTGGACTTCGGGGGATTTTTCCGGCGCTATAATCTCATCCACCGTGACATTTAAGAATTCCGCCAGTTTTTTTAGTTCCAGAACATCTATTTTTCGATGTCCGTTTTCTATTAATTGATAAGAATTCACATGTATTCCAATGGCTCTTGCTACCTGAGCTTGTGATAACCCCTTTTCCATTCTTAATTTGCGGATTCTTCTTCCTATTTCTTCCCTTTCTTTGGTTTTTACGCTCATTTTTTCCTCAATATAAATAATAGAATAACCAGGTTTTTTTGTCAATATTAACCAGAAATTTTGGTTATATTTACAAAATTCTTTGTCAAATCCGTAAGCTGTTTACTCTTGCAGGTTTTCCTGTTTGCTCCATGTTTACACTCCCTCAATTCAACTTGACATTTTTCTCTTTTTACCCCTGAATTAAGTTATGAAGGCGTTTCTTTTACTGGTCAGTATCATTTCTTCGATGAATTCAGCGGTGTGTGATTTTGTGGAAAAATCCAAGCTCGGCGGGGAGGTTTATACTGAGAAAGGAATATTTTATTTCGAAAAGGGAAAGGGCCTCAGATGGGATTACCATTCACCTGAAAGGAAGACTTTCTGGTTATTAGGAGAAAAAATAATAGAAATATACCCTGAAGAAAATCTTATAAGAGAGTATAAATCGCCACGGAGCTTCTGGAAAATTATTGAAGACCCTTCGGAACTCTACCAGATAGCAGAGAAAATAGTGGAGAAAAAAGGGGAGATTTTCGTAAAAATAAAAGGAGGGGAAGAAGTGGTAATTCACATTCGCGAACACAGAATTCAAAGGGTAGACTTCGAGGATACCAGTTTTGAGTTTCAAAAATGCAGATACAACATAAAGCTACCCTCCTCTCTGTGGAAGGTTCCTGCAACATTTGTTTATGGGAGTCGTAAAAAATAATGGACGAAAAAAAACTTGCTATAAGAGCAAGGAATGGAGATAAGGGGGCATTCGAAATGTTAATGGTCAGGTACGAAAAAAGTCTTTACAACTACATTTATAGAATGACCGGCGATAGAGAATTGTCCTTGGATCTTACTCAAGAAGCATTTTTAAAATCCTATCTCTCCATAAAGGATTTCAACGCAAGATACAGTTTTTCTACCTGGCTCTGGAGAATTGCTCACAATCTGGTTATAGACCATTTCAGAAAGAAGAAACTTAATAAGGTCTCATTTCATGCAGAAGTGGATGGTGAGGATGTGGAGTTTGATGTTCCAGGGAACGAGAAATCCCCCTACGAAAAAATGTTAAACAAAGAACGCAGGGAAATTATTATGGAAGCCCTTGAAAAAATCCCGCCAGAAATGAAGGAACTTATCATTTTAAGGCATTTCAATGAACTTTCATATCAGGAGATTGCGGAAGTCACCGGATTGCCATTTCATGCTGTAAAAAGCAAGCTTTATAGGGCAAGAGAGGCTCTTAGAAAAAGATTGGAGGCTTACCGTGAAGCATTATAGTCTGGAAGAAATTTATGCTTATCTTGATGGAGAAATGACTTCAATGGAAAAATCATTGTTTGAAGATCACATACTGGTCTGCAAAGAATGCGCTTCAAAACTTGAGGAGGCCAGAAAATTTTTCTCTTTTGTAAAAATTGAAGAAGAGGAACCACCTATAAATATTTCATCTCTGGTTATGGAAAAAATAGACAAAAAGAGAAGATACATACCTTTTTTCTATGCTTTTCTTGTGGTTCTTCTTGCGACTCTTTTACTCCCGGTAATTATAGGTCCATCAAGGGCAATGTATCTTTATTATATTGAATTCAATGCAGTTAAAAAAGGGTACCATGCCCTGGAAACAATTTTTCGCTTATCTTCTCTGTTAAAAATTCCGGGCCAGGCCCTTATTATAGGAATAGTTCTTGCCGTTATACCCTTTGTGGTAATCGGCCTTAAAAAAATCTGGAGGAAAATATGAGGAAGCTATTAGTTTTTATATTATCAGGAGTCCTTTTCGCAGGAATCTTTGTGGGAAAGGATGAAGCAAAAAGAGGAGACCTTGTTTGTGTGGGGGATACTGCGGTTGTGGAAGGAGAAGTGAAGGGTGATCTTGTGTCAATAGCCTGCACCGTAAAAATGTATGGACAGGTCAAGGGAGATATGATTAGCATTGCAAGTAAAGTTTACGGGGAGGATGGTGCAGAAGTTAACGGAGATCTTGTTCTTATATTTTCCAGTGGAAATATTAAGGGTATCAAAGTTAAGGGTTCTATAGTGAATATTGCGTCATCAACCAATATAAAAAAAGCAGAAATTCCTTCAAAAAGGATAAAACCGAGGATAACTATAAAAACAACACGAGGCAAAAAAATATTTAATTTTTCTAAGTTCCTTTTGAATCTGATTTTCTGGATAGTCCTTTCTCTTTTTACCCTTTTCCTTTTTGAAAAGCGGGTTCTTCTTGCTTCTTCTTATCTCCATGCAAACCTTGGTAAATCCTGGATAAGAGGGGTCTTGTTGTTTATAGCTTTTATTATTCTCCTGGTCATATTCGCGGTGCTGAGTGTCATTTTGATAGGAATTCCCTTCCTTTTATTAACTATCTTTCTTCTTCTCGCATCAATGGTTTTTGGTTATACATCTATTTTTCATATTGTTGGAAAAGCCATTCTGAGCACACAGACAGATTCTTCCGTCTATTACGTGCTTTTAGGAGCAGTTATTTTCTGTTTCCTGAACTCTCTTTTCCTGATAAAGGACATCGTTTCAATTGTGATGTTCCCTATTGCCCTTGGTGTTTCTTATCTTACAAAATTTGGTAAAAGGAGTTCTTAACCAGGGGGATAAACTTTCTGTAAAATTTCTTCAACAATCTTTTCCGCTTCCTCGCGGTTTTCTGTACGTTTTAGAAATAATCTGTGGGAAAGTACGGGTTTTGCAACTGCCTTTACATCATCAGGAACAATATAATCTCTGCCATCCATGAAAGCCCTGGCCTGAGATGCCCGGGTGAGCATAAGGGTTGCCCTTGGACTTGCTCCTATCCTAAGCATTGGATTGTTCCTTGTGGCTTCTATAATTTCTATAATATATTCCGCAATCTCCTCTGAAAAACTGACCTTTCTAACCTGCTGCTGAAGTTCAAGTATTTCTTCTCTTTCTACTACAGGGGAAATTTCTTCTATGGGGTCCTTCTCTTTTTGTTCATAGAGCATTCTCTTTTCCTCTTTTCTCCCAGGATACCCTATTCCCATACTTATTATGAATCTATCAAGCTGTGATTCAGGTAAGGGAAATGTTCCATGAAGTTCTACTGGATTCTGTGTGGCAATAACGAGAAAAGGTTTAGGAAGAGGGAAAGACCTTCCTTCAATTGATACCTTTCTGTCGTTCATAGCTTCAAGTAAGGCACTCTGAGTTTTTGGTGAGCCTCTGTTTATCTCATCAGCAAGAAGAACATTTGTAAAAACAGGTCCCTTCCTAAACTTGAATTCTCCGGTTTTTGCTGAGAAAATCAGGGTCCCGAGAATATCTGAAGGGAGAAGGTCAGAGGTGAATTGCACTCTTCTGAATTCACAGTTTATGGACCGGGCAAGCGCGCTGGCAAGAAGAGTTTTTCCCACACCCGGGATATCCTCAATCAGGAGGTGTCCATCAGCAAGAAGAGAAAGCAAAGCCAGCTCTATGGTTTTCCTATCTCCCCTGAAAACCTTTTCAACATTTGAAATTATTTTTTCTATTTTCCTTATCATGTGTATTTCCTTGTCTCAGAGACTATTATTCCGCTTAATCCTAAAAGACCCACAAGGTTAGGGAAAGCCATTAATCCGTTCATTATATCTGCAACAGTCCACACCACCTTCAAGGATAGCACTGATCCGATAAAAACGAATACAGTAAAAAGAACCCTATAGGGTAAAACCGATTTTTCTCCAAGGAGAAATTCTAAGGATTTTTCCCCGTAATAGCTCCACCCGAGAATCGTTGAATAGGCGAAGAGTATTAATCCCAGAGCAATTATTGCCCCGCCGAGGAAATTCCCCGCTCTTTGACCAAGAAATTGAGAGAAAATGGTTTTGAATCCAAGCGAGGAAAGTGGTGCTCCGTTTTCTCCGCTTGTCCATACTCCGGAAGTTATTATTACCAGGCCAGTCATGGTACAAACAACTAAAGTGTCTATAAACGTTTGAGTCATGGATACGAGAGCCTGATTTACCGGATTTTTTGTTTGAGCAGCGGCAGCTGCTATAGGGGCGGATCCCAGACCACTTTCGTTGGAAAAAAGTCCGCGAACCACTCCCATCTGCACCGCCTTTTTTACTCCAGCACCCAGAAACCCTCCCATAGCTGCAGTTCCTGTAAAAGCTCCTTTAAAAATAAGTTCAAAAGCATGGGGGATTTTGTCAATTTTTAGTAAAAGCGCCACGACAGCTGCCAGGAAGTAAGTCAGAATTATAAAAGGCACCAGAACACCAGTAACTTTTGCTATGGATTTGATTCCACCTATAATTACGAGACCTGTCAGAATTGTAAGAACCAGTCCAGTTGCCCAGAAAGGTATTTTTAAGAAAGAGTGCACCGCATCTGCCACTGAATTTGACTGGACCATATTTCCTATTCCGAATGCTGCGAGGGAAGCGAAAATGGCAAACAGAATTCCCAGGGACTTTGATTTTAATCCAAGCGTTAGATAATACATTGGACCGCCACTCATTGTCCCCAGTTTGTCCTTAACCCGGTATTTAACCGCAAGAAGAGCTTCGGAATATTTGGTAGCCATACCAAAGAGACCTGTTATCCACATCCAGAATAAGGCTCCTGGGCCTCCTGCCGTGATAGCAGTTGCAACGCCAGCTATATTTCCTGTCCCTACAGTGGCCGCAAGAGCAGTCATAAGTGCCTGGAAATGTGTTATGTCCCCTTCAGCTGATTCCTTCCTTTTTATAAGCGCTAAATATAGGGCTGGAAAAAGTTTAGTGAACTGTATTCCGCGAAGTGCGATGGTCAGATAAATTCCTGTTCCGAGCAAAAGAATAATAAGAGGCGCTCCCCATACAATATTACGGACAGAAATCAGGGTTTCCATTGCAACTTTTCCTCCTGAAATCAGACTAAATTTTTAACTTTAACAATCTTTAATTAATATAGTAAAATATTTATCTATAATATGGAAAAAATTCTTGTGGTTGATGACGAAAAGGATATTACAGAGGTTCTCTCTGAATATCTTGAAAAAGAAGGGTACAAGGTATATTCTGCTAATGACCCCGACGAAGCGGATAAAATACTTTCGTCTCAGAACATAGCTCTTCTTATAACTGATATAAAAATGCCCAAAAAGTCCGGTCTCGAGCTGGTGGAGAAGTACAAAAAGGGAAATGAGGATATGGAAGTTATTATAATTTCTGCGCTAAAAGACATTAACATGGCAATTGAGGCTATGAGGTACGGTGCTTTTTCATATCTGCTGAAGCCCTTTAATTTGAGCGATGTTTTAATAAATGTGAAAAATGCCATTGAGAGAAGAAGACTCGTTCTTGAGAATAAAAAATATCAGGAAGAGCTTGAGAGAATAGTCGAGGAAAGAACAAAGGAGCTTAAGAATGCTCTGAAGGCCCTTGAAGAGTCTTATTTTCACACTTTGAAGGTTCTTGTAGAAACTCTTGACGTCAGGGACATTGAGACAGAAGGACATTCTATAAGGGTTGTAGAGTATGCGGTACTTATCGCAAAGGAAATGGGAATAGAAGACCCCAAGTTCCTTAATGATTTAAAAATCGGCGCTCTTCTTCACGATATAGGAAAGGTTGGCGTTCCTGATAGGATATTAAGGAAGAAAGGTCCTCTTACTGTAGATGAGATGAAGGCAATGAGAGCTCACACGGTTTTCGGACATAAAATAATTTCATCGGTGGAGTTTTTAAAGGGAGCAGCTGAGATAGTGCTTTATCATCACGAACGCTGGGATGGGAAGGGGTATCCTTTTGGTAGAAAAGGGGAAAGCATCCCTCTGGGCGCAAGGATATTTGCAGTAGCAGATGCTTTTGATGCCATGATATTTGACAGAAGATATAGGAAAGCCCTCTCCATAAGGGAGGCAATAGAAGAGTTGAAAAGGGGAAAAGGGACACAGTTTGATCCCAATGTGGTGGAAGCTTTTTTAAGAATACCCCTTGATAAAATAATAAAAATTAAAAGCCAGACACCGAGGAGACTGGAGGATATTAAAGAAATTATAAAATTAGAGTTCTGATACTTTCTCCTGATAGAACTTTTTCCATATTATCAGTATATTTTCCCCCATATTTCATTTGGAATGAGTATTTTTTAAAACCCAAGTCTTTCTTTGTAAGTGTATATAGCCTGAATTTTACCTCTGAATCATCCAGAACTTCCATTGTCTCGTGAATTTTAAAGCCTGTTTTGTTGGCAATAGTGGAGAAGTCATCCCTCTCTGCTCCTACTATAAAGAAGGCCTTTCCGTTCGGGTCAAGCAATTCGTAAGATGTAGTTATAAAATCTTTCAGTTTACCTTCCACCTCATATTTGCTTACAGCGATATCCCTTCTGGGGCTTACTCTATATTTGTAAGGAGACATATACGGAGGATTTGAGAAAATTACTGAAAATTGCCTGTTGAAAGGCGGTTTTCTCACATCAGCAAGCAAAGGATAAATTTGTGTAAATCCATTAAGTTTTATAGCTCTTTGAAAAATTCTCACGTATTCTTCAAGGATGTCAATGGATATTATTTTGGCTTGAGGGTTTAGAAATTTAGCCATTATTGAAGCAGGACCAAAACCCCCTCCAAGTTCAATAGCAAATTCTCCCGGTAGTAAAATTGCCCAGGAGGAGAGAAGAACCGCATCAAGGGAGAATTTATATCCCCTCCTGGGCTGAAGTATTACTATCTTTCCGCGAAAGAACCTATCTTCTCTTACCTCCACCGTTAGAATTCAGAGTTAACTGCAAGATTCTGCAGTTTCTTAATGTAGTGGGTTATATTAATCTCCTTCGGACAGGCTTCGGTACAGTTGAAAATGGCGTGGCAGCGCCAGATCCCGTTTCTATCGTTTATTATTTCAAGCCGTTCTTTTGCGCCTTCGTCTCTTGAGTCAAATATGAATCTATAGGCTTTAAGGAGAGCAGCCGGGCCAAGATAATCCGGATTGGCCCAGAATGATGGGCAGGAGGTGGTACAGGCTCCGCAAAGTATACAGATTGCGGCTTCATTTATCACTTCTCTTTCTTCTGGAGTCTGGAGTTGTTCTTCATCAGGAAGAGGAGAATACTTAATAAAGTAGGGTTTTACCTTTTCCAGATTTTTGAAGAACGGATCCATATCAACAATCATGTCCTTTATAACCGGAAGTCCTGGTAGAGGTTCAATCTTTATGGTTCCCTTACCAAGGAATTTTATCTGTGTCTTACAAGCCAGCCTGTTTTTTCCGTTTATTCTCATTGCACAGGAACCACAGATTTCCGAACGGCAGGCTCGTCTGAAAGCAAGGGTTCCGTCCACATAAAAGTGAATATGATTTATGGCGTCAAGCACTGTCCAGCCATCCTGCACTTCTATCTCGTATTCTTTATAATAGGGTTTTTTATCCTTTTGTGGGTCGTATCTGAAAATCTTAAACTTTCTTTTCATGGTAACCCTCCTTAGTATTTCCTTTCCTGAGGTTGATACTTTGTTATTACTACGGGTTTGTAATCAAATTTTACTCCCTCAGGGGTTTTCCATGCCAAGGTATGCTTTAACCAGTTTTCGTCATCTCTCTTTGGATAATCAACTCTGTAATGGGCTCCTCGGCTTTCTTTTCTGTTGAGAGCACCTGCTGCAACTATCTCTGAAAAGAGTATAAGATTTTCAGTCTCCAGTGCCTCCTGTAGATCAAGATTGAATATAAAGCCTTTATCCTCAACCTTGATTTTAGGAATCTGTTCTTCTAACTCTCGCACTTCTTTTACAGCTTCCGAAAGGTCCTTCTCATTTCTAAAAATTCCTACTTTGTTTGTCATTGTTTCATGGAGCTTTTCCCTGAGTTCAGCAGGCCTTACCGAGCCATTCCCCTCGAGATACTTTCTAACATAAGCTTCAGCTTCTTCTATTGCCTGTTCAGGAATGCTGAAAAGGTCTGCCTTCTTTACAAACTCTGCCATCGCTTCACCGGCGATTCTTCCCATTGTGATTGCTTCTTGCTGAGAGTTTGTCCCAAGCCTGTTTGCCCCGTGAATTGAAACGCATGCACATTCTCCTGCTGCATAAAAGCCTGGTACTATTGTATTTTGGGAATCCTTTGTAACCTCTCCCTTCTTTGTGGTAGGAATTCCTCCCATCTGATAGTGTGCTGTTGGTTGTATTGGGATTGGTTCTTTTATTGGGTCCACTCCCACAAAATTCATGGCTAATTCCCTTATCTGTGGGAGTCTTTCCTTTATCTTTTCTGCTCCCAGATGACGAAGGTCTATGTATACATAATCCTTTCCATCTATTCCTCTTCCCTCGTTTATTTCTGTCTGTATAGCTCTTGAGACAACATCTCGGGGGGCGAGTTCCATTTTTTCCGGAGCATAGTTCTTCATGAACCTTTCTCCCTTTCCGTTGAGAAGGTAACCTCCTTCTCCTCTTGCTCCTTCTGTGACAAGAATACCTAATCTATAGAGGCCAGTTGGGTGGAACTGGACGAACTCAAGGTCCTCAATCGGTAGTCCCTCTCTCAGGACCAGAGCAAGACCATCTCCTGTGTTAGCGAAGGAATTAGATGTAATTTTAAATGCTCTTCCAAATCCTCCTGTTGCAAACAGGGTTGCTTTCGCATTAAAGATATGGAGTCCTCCATTTCTTATGTCCCATGCGATTACTCCGCTTACAACTCCATCTTCTCTATAGACAAGCTTAAGAACAAAGAACTCATTGAAGAAGCGGACTCTTTTCTTAATACACTGTTCAAAGAGGGTGTGAAGAAGAACATGGCCTGTGTAGTCAGCTGCGTAAACTGCCCTTGGACGGGAGTGTCCACCAAAACGCCTTTGGGCTATTCTTCCATCGGGCATTCTTGAAAATACAACTCCCATGTGTTCCATTTCATAGACGGTTTCTATGGCTTCATTTACGAACATCTCGATGGCGTCCTGGTCTCCAAGATAGTCGCTTCCCTTGACCGTATCCCACATATGAAGTTCGGTGGAATCATCTGAAGCATGAGCTATTGCAGCTGCTATTCCTCCCTGGGCTGATACTGAATGAGACCTTGTGGGATAGACCTTTGAGATTGTAATTGTATCTATTCCAGCGTCAGCAAGTGCGAGGGCTGCTCTTAACCCTGCAAGCCCTGTTCCTACAACCAGGGCATCTGATTTGTGATAATACTTTTCAATTTCCATTTTTACCCTCCTATTTTACTGGATTTACAGAAAAAATTGTGATGGTTCCCACAACAAGGAGAACTACAGCTATGGTCAATACTACAGCATAAAGAAATAGCCTCAATCCCCTGCCTCTTATGTAGTCTTCGAGCACCTGCCAGAGACCGTTTATCCCGTGATATAGTGCGAAAAGTAAAAATAAAAGGTCCCCTGCCTTCCACAGAGGGCTTGAAAGCCTGGGAGCTACCGTCTCATAAGTTACCTCTCCCGTTCCTACAAAGTGCATTATCACAAAGTGAGCAATCAGAAAGACAAAAAGATAAAGGGCTGTAACTCTCTGAAGAAACCATGCCATAGCGCCTTTGTTCCTTTTTACAAGCGATTTTCCTGATCCCATCGTTTACCTCCTCAAATAAAGAATTTCCATGCTGCCGGTATCCAGAGAGCCAGAAATAGAACAAAGGCTATCCAGAAAAGAGCTTTTTGGTACTTGGAAGCCCCGGCAAAATCCACCAATACCAGTCTAATGCCGTTAAATGCATGGAATAGAATTACACCCCAGAGACCCCATTCTAAAAATTTAAAGAGCGGGGTAGAGAGAGCTTTCATCGTAGCATTGAAAGCTTCCGGACCTGCTGCTAACCTGTTGGTGACGAAAATGTGGAGGAAAAGATAAAAGATCAGGGCAAGACCCCCAAGTCGATGGAGTATCCATGCCCATTCCCCCACATCCTTCTTGTAAGAAGGATAAAACCACTTGGGCTTAAGCATTTCTCCCTCCTGATAATTAATTAAATCAACGAAATTCTAACTCAGTTTTTTTCCTGTGTCCAAAAAAGTTAAAATTTGTTTTGTTCTATGAATTACATGTTTATCTGGGGTATAATTTAATTGCCCCCTAACCCCGTTAAGGGGAGGGGAGGAGGAAAATATGGAAAAAATTACCCCGAAAAAGATTTTTTCCCTTAAGGGAAAAAGGAAAATCACTGCTATAACCGCATATGATTATTCATCTGCATATTATGCGGAAAAAGCAGGGGTGGACATAATACTTGTGGGTGATTCCCTAGGAATGGTTATAAAGGGAGAAGAGAGCACCCTTAACGTTACTCTTGATGAAGTGGAATATCATACGCGAATAGTTGCCAGGACGGTGTCAACGCCTCTTGTGGTAGGAGATCTTCCCTTTCTCTCTTATTTTAGGATTGAAGATGCTGTAAAAAGTGCTGGTAGACTTGTTAGAGCAGGAGCAGGTGCTGTTAAGCTTGAAGGCTCCAGGCCCCAGCACATAAAAGCCATAGTGGAGGAAGGAATACCGGTTATGGGTCATATCGGTCTTACCCCCCAACAATATTTGAGAATGGGTTATCGAACACAGGGCAAAAAGGCTTTGTCCGCAATCAGATTGCTGGAGGAAGCAAAGCAGATAGAAGATGCAGGAGCCTTTTCCATTGTCCTTGAGTCCATCCCCATGGAAGTGTCAAAGGAAATAACCGATGTCATTTCCATCCCAACCATAGGAATTGGAGCAGGACCATACTGTGATGGTCAGATTCTTGTTTTTCATGACCTTCTCGGGATTTATCCAGGGAGAAGGCCCAGTTTTGTTAGAGAATATGCTAACATCGGGGAGGTTATGGAAAAAAGCATAAAGCAGTATGCTGAAGATGTTATTTCGGGAGAGTTTCCAACCAGGGAAGAGAGCTTTGTTATGGAAGATGATGAAAGGGAAAAATTCTATATGGAGGTGAGGAAATGGAAATTATCAAGAAAATAAAGGAGATGCAGAGGCGTTCTTTATATGAGAAGTGCAAAGGTAAAAAGGTAGGATTTGTTCCCACCATGGGTTATCTTCATGAGGGACATCTGAGCCTTGTTCGCCAGTGCCGTAAGGAGACAGATTTTTGTGTGGTCAGTATTTTTGTTAATCCTACCCAATTTGCTCCAGGGGAAGATTATGAAAAATATCCAAGAGACGAAAATAAAGACCTTTTCCTGCTGAGAGAAGAAAATGTTGATGCGGTATTTATGCCATCTGTGGAGGAAATGTATCCACCAGGATATCAAACTTATGTCGAAGTTTTTGAATTAAGCAAACCACTCTGCGGTGCATACAGACCAGGTCATTTTCGTGGGGTTACTACAGTAGTGACGAAGCTTTTCAATGCCGTTTTACCGGATATTTCTTATTTCGGCCAGAAAGATTATCAGCAATATCTTATAATTAAAAGAATGGTATCTGACCTGAATATACCTGTAGAAATAAAAATGATGCCTATAGTGAGAGAAGAAGATGGGCTTGCCATGAGTTCCAGAAATACATATCTTTCACCTGAAGAGAGAAAACAGGCTATTGCTCTTTATGAAGCACTCAAGAAAGCAGAAGAGTTATACAAAAAGGGAGAAAAAAGCGCTGATAGAATAAAGATGGAAATGAAAAAGGTTTTTAACAATTACCCTCTGGTACAACCCCAATACATTGAGGTGGTGGATGCTGAAAATTTGGTTCCTGTAAAGGAAATAAAGGGTAAGACTCTTGTGGCTGTAGCAGCCTTTGCAGGAAGTGCCAGGCTTATAGACAATATTCTTCTCGGAGGTTAATTATGTTTGTATGCGTATTGAAAGCGAAGTTGCACAATCTTACTGTTACTCATTCAAAAATCGATTATGAAGGAAGCATTGGCCTGGACAAAAAATGGCTTGATGAGACCGGAATTCTGCCCTGGGAAAAGGTGCAGGTTTACAATATTTCAAATGGGGAGAGGTTTGAAACTTACGTAATAGAAGAAGAGGAAGGTTCGGGGAAAGTTGTTATAAACGGTGCTGCTGCAAGGAAGGCACAACCAGGGGATAGGATAATTGTTGCTTGCTACGGTATTATGGAACCTGAAGAAGCAAGGAAACATAAGCCCCTGATTATAGTATTTGAAGAGGAAAATAGGATTAAATTAAAAAAATAGAGGCTATTTTTTTGAACTTTCCCAGATTTCTTCCATTTTTTCCCGGGGAAACTCGGTTAAATTTTTTCCCTGTTTATCTGCTTCCTCTTCGATTTTATCGAATCTTTCCCTGAATTTTTTATTTGTTAGCTTTAAAGCTTCCTCTGGATTTATTCCGTAAAGCCTTGCCACATTGGCTACTGAAAACAAAATATCTCCTATTTCTTCTTCTACACCTTTTTTTTCTGCCAGAGCTTTTTTTAACTCCTCCATTTCCTCTTCTACCTTTTCAAGCGCTTCTTCGGGATTTTCCCAATCAAATCCCACTCTGGAAACCCTTTCTCCTATCGCATAAGCTTCGAGGAGAGCCGGGGAAGATTTTGGAATTCCATCCAGCAGTCTTTTTTTCTCCTTTTTCTTGAAAGAATCCCAGTGCTTAAGCACTTCATCAGGAGTTTCAAGTTTTTTATTTCCGAATACGTGTGGATGTCGAAAAATAAGTTTATCAGAAATAGTATTTGCTACATCTTCTGCTGTAAAAAAGCCTTTTTCTTTGGCTATTTGGGATAGAAATATAATCTGCAAAAGAAGGTCCCCGAGTTCTTCCTTCAATTTTTCGGGATTCTCATCTTCAATAGCTTCTATAACTTCATATGTTTCTTCCAGGAGATATTTTATGAGGGATTTTTCAGTCTGTTTGCGATCCCATGGGCATCCATCCGGGGCCCTGAGCTTTTCCATTATTTTTATCAATCTGCAAAAGGCTTGACAGTTTTTGTTTTCCATTTCATTAACTATTATAATAGTAAAGATGGGAAAGAAAGAAGTTATTCCTCCACTTGATTTTACGTCATTAGTTTTACCTTTTTATACAAAGGCGATGGAGGCACTTGGAGAGGTGGGAGAGTCAAATGAGGTTAATCTTGAACTTGCCTGTAGATTAATAGACCTTCTAGATCTTCTTGCGGAAAAAACAAGGGGAAATTTGAAAAAGGAAGAGGAGGAATTTTTAAATTCCATAACTGCCCAATTGAAAATTCTTTATTTTAAGAGGAGTAAGGGAGATGAAGATTAAAATTTTAAGCCTTTTCTTGATGGCGGGGATGGTTTTAAGCGGTGAAATATTGAATACAGAAAAAAGGATGGAAATTTTCTATGAGACTAACAATGTTGAGGCTTTTGAACTGGAAAAACAACATCTCCTTGAGCTGTTAAAATTCCGTGGTAAAAAATACGCGAGAGGGGCTACTGACCTTATACTCCCTCTGGCTTCAAGGAAAGGAGACCTGACTACCATTGGATTTCTCAAAAAAATCGATCCCGAAAATTACAGGATCTATTTTGAAGAGGGAAAAATTTACCTTACGAAGTGGAAAATTCTCAGAGCGCTGGAAAGGTTCTCTGTTTCGTTCCGCAAATTTATATCCACTCCAGAAGGTTTTTATTTTTCAGCATTTTTCTTTTCAAGAACTCTTGTTCTGACTTTTGTGTTTTTCCTTTTTATAATGTCACTTGCACTACTTTTCTGGTATGCTCCTCTTTTATTCCATGATTTAATGGAAAAGGCAAGAAAGCCTGTCTCAGCGAGCTTACTGTTTATTGCTGTTCTCATTTTCCCTATCGTATTGTTCCCCGGATATGGCTATCTTGTGTTTTATTTTCCAGCCCTTTTTTCCCTTTATATCCTGGAAGAATCGTTCACGAGAAATTTGCTTTTAATAACCCTGATATTTGCCCTGTTTTCAGCGTTTGTCCCCCGTTCGTCCCATATAGAAATGCCCAGGGACGCGGCTATAATGGAAAGAATATATTACTATGATAACGACCCTGAGACACTTCGCATAGCCGAGAGAACCCTGAAAGAAAAATGGGATCAGGACCTTGCCTACTATCTTGCTAAAACTTATAAGGATATGGGCAATTTTCAGAGGGCTGTGGAAATGCTGAATCAGATTTTAAAGGAAAACCCGTCTCATTATAAAGCTCTTGTGTCCCTTGCACATATAAGGTTTCTTTCAAGGGAAATTCAAAGGTCAATGGATTTATTGAAAAAAGCATTAAATTTCAAAAAGAAAGAAATTATACCACTTCATAACCTTGCCTTTGTTCTTGAACACATAGGCAGGATAAATGAATCTGCCAAATATTCTTCAATGGGGTGGAAGCTCCACGGTAAAGAATGGGACAGATTTTCCCGAGAAAATCAGGGCTTCGTGGATTATGAATTTAAAAAAGAAGAAATCTTCTGGAAAGCTTTTAAAAAGGACTCTACTGCGGGTAATATCCCACCAAAAACTCTTGCTTTATTTTATTGCTTTTCAAAGCCGGTTATATGGTCTCCTGTTCTTATAGGTTTTTTAATACTTTTTATAGCCCTTTATTTTAGGGAGAAACTTCCTCCAGATATAGGGAGTGCAATTTACTGTAAGGGATGTGAAAAACCAATCTGCGAGAAATGTTCCCATTATTATTATAAGGGGTATTGTGATGAATGTATGGATAGAATTGAGCTGACGGGTGGAAGCACCTCTTCAAGTTCCATGAGCATTAAAGTAATAAAAGTTAGAAACACGAGGAGGTTGTTGAAGGACATTTTTCAGGAATTTTTCAATTTTCTTTATCCCGGCGCCATAATTTTCAAAGAAGGCAGAATTTTCCCATCTCTTTTTTCATTCCTGTATATCTATTCCATTTCACTTTTTATAATAGGAATGAAATTGAAATTTCCCCTGTTTTTCCACTTTTTTAT
>JAGHBF010000092.1 GCA_021161165.1 Candidatus Aminicenantota bacterium | reverse complement strand
GTTATGTACTTTCTTGTATTGTCTTAAAAGTTCTTCAGCATTTCGGATTTTTAAAATTCGATTTTCTCCGAAAGCCCCCCATATATCCTCTATCTTAAAACCGAATGTCCTTGAAGGGTTTGTTCTAAAATGGTGCTTCAAAAGAATATCTTCAGGAAGCATAGCGTTTTTAAAAACCCTTTTTATTACCTCAAAATTTTGGTCAATAATGCTTGTAAAAGGCAAAACATAAATGATTCGGGGCAACCGTCCAGTTTCCTTTTGAAGCTTGCTTCTTAACTGCACAGCCGCTGAGAAGCCTGCAAGGGTTTTGCCTATTCCCGTTGGAGCGGTAAGGGAAAAGAATTTGTTTTCAATTCCAAATTTTTGGATATTACTTATTACCGTTTTGTAAAAATCCTGTCTGAGTGGATCTATTGGTGAATTTTTCGGGAGTTTTTCAATATAACGGTCAACGATATCTTCTGGAATTTCTGGCCTCTTTTCATTCGCAGGCATCCCTATAACGGCCCTTATATCGGCATCCACAAGCATGCCCAGAAGGAGATTAGTGGTGAAATAGAGGGAAATACCCTTTTTTTCCTTTTCATCCAAGGCCGGCCACGAAAAGTTATGGCGGAAATCGTCAAATGATGGTAGAAGTTTATACGTAATAGGAATCTCAAGCTTTATCGCGCTCAGCAGAGCTTTAAATTGATCTATATTAATCGCATCAGCCTGTTTTTCCAGATATTTCCAGTCATGTTTTGGCCCTGCATCTATCATCTCGCTTAGACTTGTGGGATTTGCATGGTGAGACCTGACGGCAATAAAAAGGGGCAATTTCCATTGCAATGGCAAATCTTTTGCTACATGCCATACCGCAATAACGGCCGAAAGCAACGCATGGGAAGAAAGAGAGGAATTTACCCGTTGACCTTTTAAGTGTTGCTGAAAATACCCGGTTGTTTTACCAAGGTCATGTGTGAGTGCAGTTAGTCGAGCAACTTTACACAATTCCCCATGGGTTTTCATATCTTCGCAAAATTTTGCAATCCGCTCATCAACCCCAAGCAAATGTTTTTCAAGGAGGATACCTGGATGAGATTCCAGTCCGCTCATTAACCTATAAATGTGAAGGTTTCGTCAGGTCTGTTAGGATATTTCAAGCTCCCTTCAACTTCGGCTATAATTGGTTTTGCATAAGGATTAAAAACTACTTCATCACTGGTCTGTCGATTCCGCTGAGCATCAATAAACAACGGCAGGTGCTCTCTCACAATTCCAGTTCCGCTTCTGAGTTTAAACTCCTTTAGATTACTGAGTTTAAAAGCACTCAAAATCTTTGAAACACCCTCAAATGATTGAACTTCCTCATCCCAAAGAAACTTAAAGTTTGCAATGCATTCTGTAATGCCAAGGTAAGGTGTAAAGACTGTTCTATGGGCTCGCAGCCGTTCTGCGAAATCGTTCATCAATTTGTTATCCTCATGGTGAAAAAAAATCTCAAACATTGGGTCCTTCAGGAACTCAATGCGGACTTGTGTATGAAGTCTTGGATTTCCATGTCCGTCTTTCTTGACAATTGGACGAAACCTTATTAGATCGAGCTGAGTCCAACTACCGTCTTTTGTATCTATATAGTTTATTCCTGTTCTAACTTTTTTAATAGGGCGAAGCAATCTCACACCAAAAAAGGCTTCATCAGGGGCAAGTTTTTCTGGATATTCATGTCGTGCAAAACCCATGATTGCACCCACAATCCCTCGTAAGGCACTTGGTGGTGGTATGGAATGTGTAAGAGGCGAACTTGTTGTGTAATGTCTCCTGAAATGCGCATAATCTCCCCAGATTTTAAAGGAAATAACCCTCATGACAGCTCAAGGATTTTAATCCTGCCTTCACCGAGCCTTCCTTTAAGTCCGCTAGCAAGCTCAGGCTCAGTTTTAAAGCGTTCGTGAACGGCAATTTCCACTCGGGCAATTTTATTTTGATGTTTCTCGACAGCTCCGAGCAGCTCTCCGACTACAAGAGTTCCCTGGGTAATATCGCGAACCTGCTCTTCACGGAAATCATCTTTTGGAACCCATTTAACCAGTTTATCAAGTTCACCTATGTAAAAGTCCGAACTTTCTTTATAAACTATGCGGAGTAAAAGTCTCGGCATCTGTCCAAATTTGCTGCGTGTAATCAGATCCTTCGTCCCGTTCCACATGGCTTCAATCATGAGATTGAGGTCATCTTCTGTAAGGTGAGTGGTCTGTGCTGCATATTCGTTGGCAACACCGTGAAAAGCAATAAGCGCGTAGGGAACTATCCATTCTTCTCGAAAGGTTCCCTGCTTTTTGCCTTCTTTGGAAGGCATAACAGTTGTTCCTTTAATTAAAACGGGTCCATCCACTTTGTGAAGCGAACGCCCAAATTTGAATTGAACAGGACCGGTCCAGGTGATAGTTTTACCCTTTATAGCAGTGGTCGCACCGAAAAGGCGCATATCAATACAAGCATCCAAAATTTTATCAGGGTCATCCTCAAAATCTGCAGATCTGTCTTCTTTCGTCCTCAAGCTACCGTCCTCATCTTTCATTTCTACAATAAAAACTTGAAGCCCTTTAACTATAGCAAGGTAATCCCTTACAGTTCGTTTTAATCTCACATCCGTAACGATTATCTGTCCTGTCTCTTCATCCATCCTTGGTTTATTTTCGTCAAGAGGGTCTCCATTGGGGTTTGCATCCTTAATATCATAAAGAAATAAAAACTCAGAACGTTCCTTTAAATAATTCATAATTACCTCCTGATTTTATTGTATCTTCTAATTTCCATTATCTTCACCTTTCCCAAAAGCCGAGTGTTTATATAATGCCATCCCTACAGCTATGTAAAAACCAATCTCATCTGGGGAAAGTT
>JAGHBF010000007.1 GCA_021161165.1 Candidatus Aminicenantota bacterium | reverse complement strand
TGTCAGGAAATTTCCTGTTTAATACCTTCGTCATTGCCGCCGTTAATGTAGTCTTTCCATGATCCACATGTCCTATCGTTCCCACATTCAGGTGGGGCTTGCTCCTTTCAAATTTAGGTTTTGCCATATTTAAACCTCCTTTGGTTTCTTTTTAAGCCCACGGCCAGATTTGAACTGGCGACCCCGTCCTTACCAAGGACGTGCTCTGCCGACTGAGCTACGTGGGCCTGAAAAAATCTATTCTCTAAAAATAAATAAATCTGGAGCGGGAGACGGGACTCGAACCCGCAACCCTCAGCTTGGAAGGCTGATGCTCTTCCAATTGAGCTACTCCCGCTCCTTAAATGGTGGGCAGGGATGGATTCGAACCACCGAAGCCTTGCGGCAACGGGTTTACAGCCCGTCCCATTTGGCCACTCTGGAACCTGCCCATCCAAAAAGCTAGCGGAGGGACTCGAACCCCCGACCAGCTGATTACAAATCAGCCGCTCTGCCTGCTGAGCTACGCTAGCAATCAAATTCATAATTTACCATAAATGCCCTATTGTGTCAATATTTAATGGAAATTATGGAATATTTCCCCTTCTCTTATTTTACCATAAAAAATCCTGTATCCAACCGTTTTTAAGACCTGCTGCCTCCATATCTTTAATAGCCTGGAGATATTCACTTACTGTTATTCTTCTCGAAAGTTCCCTGTATTCGTGAGCTTTATAAGCCGGAAAATACTGGCTCATAAGGCTTATAGTCACCAGTGGAGAAATTTCTTTTGCTATAAATTCCATCGAATCCCGAGTTCCCGCTATATTTTCTGGAAGTATAAGATGCCTTATTATAAGCCCTTTAACAGCAACTCCATTCTCATCCACAACAAGAAGTCCGACCTGACGAAACATCTCTTTAAGGGCTGCTCTATTATTCTCCACATAGTTTAAAGCCCTTGAATACTTCTTTGCCATCCTGTTATCCGAATATTTTATGTCAGGAAGGTATATGTCAACTATACCATCCAGGAGTTTGAGAGTCTCTACCGACTCGTATCCGGAAGTGTTGTAGACAAGTGGAATTTCGAAACCTTTTCTCATTGCAATGTGGAGGGCATTTAGTATATTCGCCACAAAATGGGTCGGGGTCACAAAATTTATATTATGAGCTCCTCTTTTCTGGAGGTAAAGCATCATTTCAGCCAGTTCCTCATCAGAATATTCTTTTCCTGCTCCAAGCTGGCTTATGGGATAATTCTGACAGAAAACACAGTGAAGCGTGCAATTGGTAAAAAATATAGTGCCTGAACCTCTCTTGCCGCTTATCACCGGCTCTTCCCCAAAATGCAGGTTATAACTGGAAACTATGGGTTTAGAAAAGCTCCTGCACACCCCCTTTTTCTTCCCCTCTATTCTATCCACCCTGCAATTCCAGGGACATAGGTTACATGAACGCAGTCTTTCATAGGCCTTATCCGCCCTTTCTTTTACCTCCTTTTCTCCGAGTCTTAAATAAGAGGGTTTATCCAAGAAATCTTTTCCTGGCTTCCGGGTTGTTGCGTAACTCATCCGGAGTCCCCTCAGCTATTACTCTTCCCTCATCTATTATATAAGCCCTGTCAGCAATGGAAAATACCTCATCCACGTTATGGTCGGTTATCACAATGCCTGTGCCGTGTTTTTTTAACTCAAGTATTATACTCTGAAGTTCTGAAACAGTAATGGGATCAACCCCGCTAAAGGGCTCATCAAGCAAAAGGAACCTGGGAGAAAGAAGCATGGCTCTGGCAATTTCCACCCTTCTTTTTTCGCCTCCTGAAATCCTATTCGCTCTGGAATCTTTAATGTGTTCTATTGATAGCATTCTCATGGATTCCTGCACTCTTTTTTCTATATTATCCTGAAAATTCTCCTGAGCCACTATCATTAGATTTTCATAAACACTGGCATTTTTAAAAACAGAGTTTTCCTGAGGCAAATATACCAATCCAAGCTTTGCTCTAATATGGGTAGGAACATATGTAATATCCTGTCCATTAAGCAATATCTTTCCTTTTTCTGGGCTCAAAAGGCCCACAAGACAATGAAATGTAGTAGTTTTCCCTGCTCCGTTTTTCCCAAGCAACCCGTAAATTTTTCCAGCTTCAAAATATAAGTCTATACCGAAAAGGACCTGAAACGAAGAATAGTATTTTTCAATCCCTACGGCTTCAAGTTTATTCAACATATCCAAGAGACCTTAATTTTTCTATATCTTTTTTAGAGGGTTTATAGCCTTCTCCCTGCATATAAAAATCCACAAAAGGTTTTAAAAGCCTCTGAAGGGAAATTCCTTCTTTTACCGTCCCATAAATATTGTGGAGCTCCTGAGGGTCCTTTCCCAGGCTGTAAAGTTCCAGCCTTGGTCGTTTGGGAAGTCTTCGGAAAAATCTCCTGTCTATGCCCAAATTTCGTATTAATTTCATGTTTCCTCTTATGATTCCAATATTCTTCGGAAAATGGAAATTTTCCCCGGAAATAGGGGTGGAAAGAATTACCCAATCTCTTCTAAGTTTCCATTCCGGAGCCTTCTTTATTCCCGTAATCTTAGCCACTATTTCCCATATGTTCAACAAAGAAATCAACTTGGAATCTTTAGAGGGTTTGAACTTTGAAGACTTTACAAGTAGAGGGACATGAACTTCTTCTTCATAGAGAGAGTATCCGTGCTCCCAGTTTCCATGCTCAAAAAACTGCTCCCCATGATCAGCAAAAATTATAATATGTGTTCTGGAATAAAGCTTTTTCTCCTGAAGATAAGTAATAAAGGGTTTCAGAAATTCTTTATCAATTCTATTTATTTCCTCTTCATAAAGGGATTTCGCCTTTTCCCTTTCTTCATCAGGAAGCGGAGAGTAAATCCCAGACAACCCACCCACTTTGGCAACAACATCAAAACTTTCTCCACCGGCCATATATGGTGAATGGGCCTGATAAGTGTGAAGGAACAGGAAAAGGGACTTCTCCTTATTATCTTCTATAAAACTGACAGCGCTTTGATACAGTCTTTTTGATGAGTTAACGTCAAAAATGTCAAAGGGCCTGTAATGATAAAGGAGAAATCCTCTGGCAAAGCCAAGATGGGGTGCTACCAATCCTCCACCTGTAAATGCAGCAGTATAATAACCTTTTTTTTGGATCGCCTCAGCAATGGATTTGCCCATCTTTTCCCACGAGTACTTGGAAAAGAAAACAGCCATGTGTCCATCATAAGTCCACGGATGAGGAGTATATGCTCTTTCGTAAACCCGGCATTGGGAAGAAAATTCAGACAGGTAGGGAGCAGTCGGAGGTCCTCCATAAATTTCCAGACTTTTAGCCCTTACCGTATCCATGGATATTAAAACCACTATTTCTGGATGACGTGTAGGTGTATAGAAATATGGATTTGTAATAAAAGAAAGATTACCCAGATCTCTCCCCTCGCTGGAAATTTCAATTTCCTCTGCCCATGAAGGAATTTCCATTTCATGTAATTTTACGCCTATCTGCTGCTGGAATTCTGCAATTTCTTCAAATCTCTTTTTATTTCTTGCCGTCACCCTGAATTTCACCCCTGGCGCAGGGAAAATTTCGCCAGCAGGGGGAAGCATGGAAAGCACGATTGTATAAAAAGACACTTTCTTCTTTCCTGCTGTATTGAAAACTCTATTTTCACCCGGGAATAGATGCAAAACCTGAAAAGAAGAATTTCCCACCTCGACGTAAGAGATTTTTTTAAGCTTATCTTCAAGTTTCTTCCATTCGTCCTTTGTGTAAACCTTTATAAATGCAAATTCGCCCTTGGGAAGAGCGAACTTTCCACCATAAACAAGAGGGAAAAAACGATACGTATCGATGTATTTAACACCGAAGAGAAAAACTCCTTCAGGCAGTATTGCGTAATATCTATCTTCAACACCACCCTCGCCTTTAAAGACAACATCTTTCATTGCGATAATCTTACAGTTCTTTTCAGCAAGATTCACGACGTCTCCATAATTTACGGGTATTCCGTGCAATGCAGGAAGCTCTTTTTTTTCGCCGTTTACATTAACAGAACAGGATTCAAGAGCTATTATA
>JAGHBF010000156.1 GCA_021161165.1 Candidatus Aminicenantota bacterium | reverse complement strand
GTGGTGCGCGCGTGGGAAGTGGTGGGATTATGGCGTCTGGTAAGCTTTAGATTATGGGGATTCTAAGTTCTTATGGTTGAAGAACTTCTCCCTGCGCATTTTGCTATTACCCGTAGGTCTGTAGGAGAAGGTACTTCTACCTCGTCGTATTTAAAAGGAAGTTCTGTTTCGTTTGAAAAACCGTAATCTTCTCTGTTGGTTGCGATGATTACAGTGGCTATAAATGCAGGGACATAATTTGCTGTTTGTCTGCGGAGATACCTTTTTATTTTCCAGAAATCTCTGGTTCCAGTCCTTCTTATTCCTCTTTCTACCCTTCTTGTTCCACCGTTGTAGGCAGCGAGGGCTAAGTTCCAATCTCCCAATCTATTGTAAAGGTATTTAAGATATTTTGCCGCAGCATAAGTAGAACGAATTGGGTCAAGTCTTTCATCCACCCACCAGTTTATCTGAAGTCCGAAAAGCCTGCCTGTTGAACGCATAAATTGCCACATTCCCCGTGCCCTTGCATAGCTCATTGCCTTCTCTTTAAAACCGCTCTCTATTATCGGGAGATAAGCGATTTCTACTGGAATACCCTCTTTTTTAAAAACTCTTTTTATAAAGTCAATATATTTTCCAGACCTCCGTAGAGAATCTTCCATAAATTTCCTGTATTTTGTTGTATAGGCGTAAATAAATCTTTTGACGAGGTCATTTATTTCTATAGGGTACTCGTATACCCTCTTTTCTTTTTCTATTACTCTTTTTATCTTTTGTGCTTCATTCTGTGGTACCTCGGGGAGTTTCTCCGGGATAGGAGGGGAAAAATCCTCTGGTTTAATTTCCGGAGAGGGTGCGGCTTCAACATAAGTATAAACTTCTGGTGTTGTCTCAGGAGGCTTTTTTATACATCCTGCTGCTAAAATTAAAAATAGTATTGAGATTAAAAATGCTTTTTTCACTTTTTAGTTCACTTATTCACCAGAAACTTAATGATTAATCTAAGAGTTATTATGTTGTAGTTTTTTTCATTAATAGGGATTTTAAACTCTCTTTCTTTTTTCCCTTTTTCCGGTTTCAGTTTAACGATTATGTACCTGGAATTTTCAAGTTCATTCTGCGAAATTTCTATCTGTTCTTCATTTTTTATGACTTTTTCATGTCTCAAAATTTCTCTGAAAACTTCATCATACGTTTTTCTCTCCAGGTCCCCGCTCTTTTTCTTTTTTTTCTTTGTTGCTCCCAGAATAGAATTTATTAGTTCGTCCAGTTGTTTATCTGCTTCATCGCGTGAAACCTTAATTCTTCTAAAATACACTTTTTCTGATTCTTCAATCTCCTTGTTTTCTACATTAAATTCCACCTGTATATTACCTTTTTCCGCTTCTTGCTTTTTCTCTTCCGGTTTAATTATTACCGTACTTTCTTCTTCTATTCCTGTTTCCTGAGGAGGTTCTTCTTTATGCGGTTCTGGCTTTTTTATTTCTGCCTTTTTTATCTCTTCGGGTTTCATTATAATGGTTGTAGCTTCTTCTATACCCTTTTCCTGAGGATGAATTGAAGCTTCCCCTTTATTTTGCTGTTTGGCGTTTTCATATTCTTTTTTTTCAATTTTTACCTCTGTTTCTTTCTTCCCGGGTTGCTCTGGCTCTTCTTTTTTACCTTTTTTCGGCAGGGTTTTTGTTTTTGATGTTTCATCCTCTTGGAAAGCAGTTTCTCGTGGGCTTTGTCTTTCAGCAGATATGTGGGCAATTTTTCTTTTTGTTTCCTCCTGTTCTTCGAGTTTCTTTGCGATTATTGCAAGGGTAAGCTTTGAAATTCCCTTTAGAGTCTCAAATACCCCTATCCCTCTTATTGCAACGGCTTCAAAAGATGGAACTTCCAGTCGGTTTAGTTTTTTCTCAAGTTCTGCTACAGGCAGGATATTCGGCAGATCTCTTTTATTATATTGTATTACCATAGGAATATCATCAATTTTTAAATTATAAAAAGCAAGATTTTCAGCCAGGTTTTCAAGACTTTCTAAGTTTGATTCAAGTAATGTTTCCTGTGAATCTGCCACAAATAAAATACCATCCACACCTTTTAAAACAAGTTTCCTGGTTTCATTGTAATGGACCTGCCCCGGAACTGTATAAAGCTGGAATCTTACATTAAATCCTTTAATTCTTCCCACTTCCAGAGGAAGTAAATCAAAGAATAGAGTCCTGTCGGCTCCCGTTTCGAGACTTATCAATTCACCCCTTGATTTAGGGTGAGTCCTTCGATATATGACCTGGAGATTGGTAGTCTTTCCACTCAGTCCTGGTCCATAATATACAATCTTAGCCGCGAGCTGCTTGGTGGCGTAGTTAAAGAAAACCATATGAAAATTTTAACACCAGTTAATTTTTTGTCAATTGAAGGGCCACTTAAATAAAAAAACCCCGGAGTTTAAACTCCGGGGCCTGATTGAAAGTTCTATATCAAACTACTCCATAAGCGAGCATTGCCTTGGCAACTTTAATGAACCCAGCGATGTTAGCTCCAACCAGAAGGTCTCCAGGCTTGCCATAGGCTTCAGCAGCTTCAATTGAAGCCTTATGAATTTTCTTCATTATGTCAAGGAGCTTTGCGTCAACTTCTTCTCTTGTCCACTGGAGTCGGATGCTATTCTGGGTCATTTCAAGTCCAGATACTGCAACTCCACCCGCGTTGGCTGCTTTTGCGGGTCCAAATAGAATGTTGTTTTGCCTGTAAATTTCAATTGCCTCAAGAGTGGAAGGCATGTTGGCGCCTTCGGCTACCGCTATGCATCCATTCTTTGCAAGGGCTTCCGCATGGTCTTTGTGAATTTCATTCTGGGTTGCGCAGGGAAGAGCGATGTCAACCTTTATTCCCTCGTCGCGTATTACGTCCCATACAGATTTTCCTTCGTAATAGGGAAGATTGTATTTCTCAGCGTATTCCTTCATCCTTCCTCTTTTTTCGTTCTTGAGCCACATGAGGAAATTCCATTTTTCTCCTTTAATTCCCTCTTCGTCCAGCACTGTTCCACTGGAATCAGAGGCAAAGATTACCTTTCCACCGAGCTGGTTTACTTTCTCTATTGCATACTGAGCCACATTTCCGGACCCACTTACAGCTACTACCTTACCATTGAAGTCAAGGCCTTTTGTTGCGAGCATCTCTGCGGTGAAGTACACAACACCGTATCCTGTCGCTTCAGGACGGATAAGACTTCCACCGTATTCCAGACCTTTTCCTGTAAGAACTCCAGTGTGTTCATTTTTGATTTTTTTGTAATAGCCATAGAGATATCCGATTTCACGTGCTCCTACACCAATGTCGCCAGCTGGAACATCTGTGTCAGGACCAATGTGGCGATAGAGTTCTCTCATGAACGCATAGCAGAACCTCATAACTTCTCTGTCAGATTTTCCCTTGGGGTCAAAGTCAGCACCACCTTTTCCTCCTCCCATAGGAAGAGTTGTCAATGCGTTTTTGAAAATCTGTTCGAAACCAAGAAACTTGATTATGCCGAGGTTGACTGATGGATGGAAACGAAGTCCTCCCTTATAGGGTCCAATGGCGTTATTAAACTGCACCCTGAATCCCCTGTTTACATGAATTTCGCCTTTATCATCTTCCCAGGGGACCCTGAACATTATAACCCTGTCGGGTTCTACTATCCTTTCATAGATTTTTGCCTTTACAAATTCCGGGTGCTTTTCCACTGTGGGTTCAAGAGAAGTTAACACCTCAGTTACAGCCTGAATAAATTCAGGCTGATCTGGGTCTTTTGCTTTAACTTTTTCGATAACTTCCTTAATTACAGACATGGATTATACCTCCTTACTTTTTATTATATCCTTATGAAATTTAACACATTTTAAAATTTAGTGCAACTTATAAAGTGCTTATAAGTAGTATAATAATTTCATGAGAAAAAGAACCTTAAAGAAAGATGTAAAAAGATTAAAAGGGAAGGCCAGAGCTTTAATTTTTTATGCGGTTATAGTAAGCATTATCCTTTTTGCAGTCGTCCTTTCCATCCTTGAGAGGTTTTCTCCCCTTGAGACCATATACCTTTACCTCATAAGTTTTGCAGTTACATTCCTTGTAGTTTATCCGATTGCGAGCTTGAAAATGGCTGATATTATAAAATCAGTTTCTGATCCTTTAGAGAGGTTTATGGAGAGTGTAGATGAATTTATTGAGGGAAAATTAGAATCCGTCAATATCGATGATGAAAGCTACTGGAGAGAGCTCTCAGAGAAGCTTGCTGTCCTTGGAGAAAGTCTCAGGGAGAATGTTATTGCGATAAAAGATTCTCTTTATAAATTACAGGAAATAGCTGGCAACTCTGACCCAGAGACAATAAAAAAAGAAATTTCTTCCATTTTAGAGAATATTGAGGAAAGATTTAAGATAGACCAGAGAATTTAATTTTCTCGACAAAAAATATTCCACTTTTCCCAGGAGGGAAACAAATAAAGGGGAAGAAATGCGTATTTTAGAAAACTCAGAAGGGGGAAGTTTTAATTTTTCCCGTAGAGTCCTTGAAATTTTTTTATCCACAGGGAATCCTTCCAGTTTTAGAGCCCAATAAAGTATATAAAAGGATAAAGCAACAGGATTTTCCCGAATATATTTAATGCTTTTTTCAAGCAGTCTGAAGACCTTTTCCCTTGGAAGATTTTCAGGTAGGAGGATTAACAGAACTTCCTGTAGAGAAGATAAATAGGGATAAAGATATGGATTTGTTATAAAAAGAAACCCTGGAATTATAAGTTCCGTTGTTTCAAGAGTTAAGCCACCCTTCCAGCTTTCCCAGACGGTGGCTTCAACCAACGAGAAGGGTGAAATTGCGGAACCGAATCGATTTGGAATCTTTGCTCCACCTCTACCAATTGTTTTAAGTTTACCTCTTTGCTGTGTGAAAAGAATTACTTCCCGGTCAATTTCAAAAATGTATCTGGAATCAAGGACGAAGGACTTGTAAACAAATCTCGGCATATTACATTAGCTTTCCTATGAGAATTGATGTTAGTCCGAAAAGAAGAAAGTATCCGAAACCATCAGTAAGCATTGTAAGAAAAGTTCCCGGGCCAAAAGCAGGGTCAAGTCCTGCTACTTTCCATAATATAGGTATAAGAGTTCCTGCTATCGCCGCTATTACCATATCTCCTAAGAGAACCAGGAATAGTATAAGGCCGATTATGGGTTTGCCTGTGACCACCTGTCCCAGAATGGCAATGATTATACCGAGAGCCACTGCGTTTCCCAGGGCGACAAGAATTTCCTTTAAAAGAGCTTTTCTGGTCGTTTCCCAAGATACTTCTCCCAGTGCAAGTTCTCTTACCATAACGGCTATTGCCTGTACTCCTGCGTTCCCGACAAGCCCAGTTATTGGCATAAATGCGGCAACAAGGGCATATTTTTGAATTGTGCCTTTAAATAGAGAAATAACAGAAGAAACTACAGCAGCGGTTATAAGATTTACATAAAGCCAGGGTAATCTTTTCCTTATGGACTTTATAGGAGGAGTTGTTATTCTGTCTATTTCCTCAAGACCTGCCATTTTTAACAGGTCTTCAGCTGCTTCCTCTTCTATAACGTCTATAATGTCATCTACAGTAATTACACCTTTAAGCTTTCCGTCGTGATCCACGACCGGTATTGCCACTAGATTGTATGCTGATACCTGCCTTGCCACCTCTTCCTGGTCAGTATCCACTGTTACAGAAATAACGTCCCGGTTCATTATATCTTTAAGTCTGGTTGAAGGGGGGTTAAGAATTAATTGTTTTAGAGAAACTACTCCTACCAATTTTCCTTCTTTGTCTACTACATATAGATAAAAACCGGATTCTTTTTCTCTTGCAAGCTGAATAGCTGTTATAGCATCGGCCACTGTGGTATCTTCTGAGAGCGCATAGAAATCTGTGGACATGATATGTCCTGCTGTTTCCTCTTTGTAAGAGAGCAGAGCCTCCACTTCCTCCGTGCGCTTTGGGCTCATTAGTTCTTTTATCTTTTCAGCTATTTCTTCTGGAAGTTCATCCAGAATAGAGACTACATCATCACTTGAGATATGGCGGAAGAGCTCTACTATTTTTTCAGGAGGGAAATCGGATTTGATTATAATTTCTGCAGCTATATCAGGATCAAGCTCTGAGATTACATCAGCAGCTTTTTCAATGTCGTTATTATATATTACATGAAAAAGTTCTATCCTTTCACTGGGAAATAACTTATCCATTATTGCGGCTATATCCGCCGCATGGACTTTTTTTGTAAGGTTCCAGAGTTTGGAATAGGCCCTTGCGCGTATGAACTTTTTTATAGAACTATATAGTACGATAAGGGCCTTTTCATTCATAAAATTAAAGATACCACATAAATAAATTAGAAGTAAAATTCTGTTATAATTACTGGGAGGATTTAAAGGGGGTAAAAAAGTCCGGAGGTAGTAATGGAAGAAAAGGTAAAAGCAAGAATTATGGATGCCAGGAGAATTTCAAGGGTGATTTCCAGGTTGGCCACTGAGATTCTGGAGCGTAACAGATATATTGAAAACCTTGCTCTCATTGGAATTCGGACAAGAGGAGTATTCCTTGCCGGTAGAATTCGTGAAGCCATAAAAAAGATGGAAGGGATAGAGCTTCCTATGGGAATACTTGATATAACTCTGTATAGGGATGATATCCCAACAAAAGGGATTCAACCTGAGGTGAAGGGAACAGAAATCATGTTCCCTGTCGATGATAAAGATATAATCCTTGTGGATGACGTACTTTTTACAGGAAGAACAATAAGAGCAGCAATGGATTCTATTATGGATTTAGGTCGTCCAAGAACAATACAACTTGCAGTGCTTATAGATAGGGGACATAGGGAACTTCCAATTCAGGCAGATTATGTTGGGAAAGTGCTTCCTACTTCTAAACATGAAAGGGTAAAGGTTAGATTAAAGGAAGTTGACGGTATCGATGAGGTTCTAATAACTGAACCGGAGGAATAGATGGAAAAAAAACATTTGCTGGGAATTGAAAATCTTAAAAAGGAAGAGATTGAAGAGATTCTGGAAACATCGAAGAGTTTTATTGAAATATCAAAAAGACCAATAAAGAAAGTTCCTGTTTTACGAGGTAAAACAGTGGTGAATCTTTTCTTTGAACCCAGTACAAGAACCCGATCTTCATTCGAAATAGCAGCTAAAAGATTGAGCGCTGACGTCATGAATTTTTCTTCCTCTGTTTCTTCCGTAAGGAAAGGGGAGAGTTTAAAAGATACAGTTTTAAATCTAGAAGCAATGAAAACGGATTTAATTATTATAAGGCACTCTTTTTCCGGGGCAGCTAAATTCCTCACGACTTTCTGTTCGAGTTCGGTTGTTAATGCAGGAGATGGTACTCATGAGCATCCAACACAGGCTTTGCTTGACGGGATGACCGTCCTTGAGAAAAAGGGGAGATTAGATGGATTGAAAGTGGTGATTGTAGGGGATATCCTCCACAGCAGAGTTGCAAGGTCGGACATATTTTTGTTCAGTAAGATGGGTTCGAAGGTGGTTATTTCAGGGCCGCCCACCCTTATTCCCGGTTACTTCAGAGGTTTTCCTGTAGAGATTGATTATAATCTTGACAGAGCTCTGGAAAATGCTGACGTTGTCATTATGTTAAGACTTCAAAAGGAAAGGATGCAAGGTGGGTTTTTCCCTTCTGTAAGGGAATACAGACAGAAATACCAGCTGACTCCTGAGAGGCTCATAAGGACAAAACCTGATGCGATAGTTATGCATCCAGGCCCCATAAATAGAGGTATAGAATTATCTTCAGATGTGGCCGATTCCGGTCGTTCTGTTATTCTTGAGCAGGTTGAAAAAGGAGTGGCTGTGAGAATGGCTGTATTATCATTACTTCTTGGAGGTGAGAGATGAGGATCCTCCTCAAAAATGGAAGGATTGTATCTCCTCTAAACGGATTAGATGGAATTTTTGATGTGCTTGTGGAAAATGGGAAGATTAAGCAGATAGCCAAAAGAATAAACTGTGAGGATTGTAAAATTTATGACCTTACAAGAATGATAGTGGTTCCCGGGCTTATAGATATGCATGTTCATTTCAGAGAACCAGGAAGAGAGGATGCGGAAGACATAGAGAGCGGGGCAAAGGCTGCTGCAAAAGGGGGATTTGTGGCAGTGGCAATGATGCCCAATACTGAACCTCCAGTGGATGACCCTTTGAGGGTTAGATTCGTTGTGGAAAAGGGGAAGATGACAGACATATATGTTTTTCCGGTGGGGAGCTTTACAAAGGGCAGACAGGGGAAGGAACTGGCTGAAATGGTTATGATGGCAGAGGAAGGTGCAGTGGCCTTTTCTGATGATGGTTTTCCGGTCTCTGACCCTCTATTGCTGAGAAGGGGCCTGGAATATCTTAAGATTATTGATGGAATTTATCTTGATCATGCAGAAGACAGAAGTTTATCAATGGGCGGTGTAGCCAATGAGAGCTATATTACCGCTAAACTGGGATTAAAAGGTATTCCCTGGATTTCTGAGGCAGCTGCTGTTGCGCGTGATGTTTATATAGCAGAGTTTACAAAAAGCAAAATCCATATACAGCATGTTTCCTCTGCAAAGACACTTGAAGTTATCGAGCAGGCAAAAGCCCGAGGAGCTAATGTAACTTGCGAGGTAACACCTCATCATCTTGTTCTGGATGAAACCCACCTTGAGACCTATGATACGAACTTTAAAATGAATCCTCCTCTCAGATCTGCGGAAGATAAAGAAGCTCTTCAGGAAGCCCTTAGCTCTGGATTAATAGATGTAATAGCTTCTGACCATGCGCCTCATACAAGGGATGATAAGGAAGTGGAATTCGATGTAGCTCCCTTTGGTGTTATTGGCTTAGAAACCACTGTTCCGGTTATATGGGATAAGCTGGTTGAAAAAAAGAAAATAACTGTGGAAAGATTTGTCGAGCTCCTATCGGTAAATCCCGCCCGCATACTCGGGCTGGAAGGGTTTGGAAAAATTGAGAAGGATGGGCCTGCTCATATAACAGTTATCGATCCTAAAAAAGAGATTACTGTAAATAGCGAAGAATTCGCTTCAAAGAGCAGAAATACACCTTTTGAAGGCTGGAAGTTGAAAGGTGCGGCGGTTCTTACTATTGTAAATGGAAAAATCGCATTTGAATCTTTTTGAATTAGTTAACGTTTGTGTTCGTTGTGGAAACTGTCTTACATCATGTCCCGTATATGAAATTCAGAGAGACGAAGCTGTTTCTCCCAGGGGAAAGATTTATTTAATTAAGTACGGATTAGAAGGTAAGATTAAAGAAAAAGGAATTTTGGATGTGCTTCCATACTGTTCACTTTGTGGGGGTTGTGAATTCGTATGTCCGTCCGGGATAAGAACAATTGACATAATTATAGAAGCAAGAAAAAAATGGGGAAAAAATAGGCTAAAGAAGATAGCTATAGATGGGCTTACTAAGGAGATTTTTCCTGCCCATCTTTTTACAACCATTTTGTCCATAATTTCTCCGGAGAAATTTCCCTTTTCTCCTTCTCCCAGACCTTTTCTTTCCACTGTAAATGAGTTCATTAAAGGTAAGGGTAAAGGGAAAGTTCTTTTTTTTGTTGGGTGTTTAACCAATAAATTTTTCCCCAATATTGCAAGGGCAATTTCAGAGATCGTGGTGAAAGCGGGTTATGACCTTTATATACCAAAGGGGCAGGTATGTTGCGGGTTTCCGTATCTTTCAATTGGAGAAGAGAGAGAGTTTCAGAAGATGAAGACTCATAATTTGAAAATGATAAAAAAAATAGAGCCAGATTTGATAATTTCGCCATGTCCCACAGGCCTTAATACTTTCAGAAGGTATTACAGGTTGGACAACGTTATTGATGTATCAAACTTTGTGCTTAAAAATTTAGAGCACTTAAAATTAAAAAATCTCAACTGGAATATGACATGGCACGACCCTTGTCATTTAAAAAAGGAGCTTGGGATAAGGAAAGAACCGAGAAAGGTTCTTTCGATTGTGGGAAATTTCGTGGAGATGGAAAGACCCGATCTTTGTTGCGGGTTCGGCGGGAGTTTTTCCCTTTCTCATCCGGAGATTTCTTTTAAGATAAGGAATAAAAAAAAGGAATTTGTGCTGGAATCCGGGGCAGACTATCTGGTAACAGAGTGTCCCGGGTGTATAATGTTTTTGGGAAGCTATTCTCCTGTTAAAACATTGCATCTAGGAGAGATTGTCAACAGGGCTATAAGATGAGAAAGAAACTATTTATATTGATGGTGGTATTTTATTTTCTGATTTTGCTCCTTGTGGTCAGGGATTTATATTCTTTTATTTTCGTAACAGCTGTTCTCGGTTTCTTTTTGCTGGTACTTTTTTCGCCGGATATTTTAAAAAAGACCTTTTTCAGTGTGAAAAACAGACTTTTGGTTTCCTATTTCCTCCAGGGAATTGTGCCAGTAGTATTACTTCTGATTCTTTCTATGATGCTTATTTATGTAATGTTTACGGGATTTTCGAGTACTCTATTGTTGGGATGGCTGGATTATAAGATTGCAGAGCTTGAAAATGGAGAAGGACTTCCCTTTAATTTACCTTTAAAAGATGGATTTGAAGGTCTGGTTATAGATGGAGATAAGGTATTTATTGCGGTAAAAAAAGAAAATGTAAGAATTTCTCGAATTGATTTAGTACTTCCAGAATTTTTCCGCGAGGAATATGGGTTAGAAGTTTATATTCCACCCTATATATATTAT
>JAGHBF010000084.1 GCA_021161165.1 Candidatus Aminicenantota bacterium | reverse complement strand
TTTTTTCTTTGGTTTATAATCTGTTTGTGAAAATAAGGGAAATTAACGCCAGGACAATTCTACACAGGACGAAAATTCCGGGGCTGGATTATTCCATAAATCCATACATAGGTTGCCATCATGGATGTATCTACTGCTACGCCAGCTACATAGCAGAACGGTTTGGTCATAATGAAAAATGGGGAGATTTTGTAGATGTAAAGATAAATGCACCGGAGCTTATCCGGAAAAAATTAAAGAGCTTGAGAGAAAGGACTGGCACCATAGGAATTGGCGTGACAACAGACCCTTATCAACCTGCTGAGAAAAGATACAGGATCACAAGAGGAATTCTGGAAGCGTTAAAGGAGACGGATTTCAGAATTTCCCTTCTTACCAGATCACCTCTTGTGCTGGATGATTTTCAGCTCATAAGTTCCTTTGGCGAAAGGTTTAGCCTTGGGGTGTCTGTCTCCATTTTAAGCACAGAACTTAAGGAATTTCTGGAACCTATGGCCCCTGCTCCTATATCCCGACTGAAAGCTCTCAGTAAATTCACTTCAATAAGTACCTTTGTGTTTCTTTCTCCCCTGATACCAGGATTTTCTGACAGTGAGAGGGAACTGGAATTAATTTTTAAATATATCCGCAGATATGGAATAAAGAATGTTCTGGTGGACAGAATGAGTCTTTATAACAATGTAAAGGCAACTTTCCTGAGAAGGGTTAAATTCAGCTATCCACTCAGATATAAAAGACTTCTGGAATATCAGAAGGCCAGAGAATGGTACCTCAACCACGCAAAAAGAAGGATACAAGAAATATCCAGTACCTTCGGTATTTCTACCAGCTTTACATTCTGATGGCCAGCCTGAAGAAGCCCTTTCTTTGTTTTCCTTTCAAAAACTGTAAAAAAGGAATATAATTCCTAAAATTTCTTAAGGAGGAAGCGTGAAAAAATCCGAATTTTTAAAAAGAAAAATTACAGCAAGTGAAAAATGGCCCAGGACAGATATACCGAAGTAACCAAAGAATCGTGGTTCAAACGCCTTGGAAACGCTTTCAAAGGTATCCTGTTTGGCTTTCTCCTCATAGGAATATCCTTTGTGCTTCTCTTCTGGAACGAAGGAAGAGCAGTAAAAACCATGAAAACACTGAAGGAAGGAAAAGGAATTGTTGTTCCAATCCGGGCGGACAAATTGGACCCCGAAAACAACGGAAAACTTGTACATGTTACAGGTAAAGCGACAACTGAAGAAATACTGGAGGACTCTGTATTCAATGTATCAATTAGAGCTATAAAACTGAAAAGAGTCGTACAAATGTACCAGTGGAAAAAGGTTGTAACCTCAAAGACTAAAAAGAAACTTGGGGGAGAAACAGAGACAGTAAAAACGTACTCTTAGAAAAAGGCATGGTCTGAAAATCTTATTGACTCAAGCATGTTTAAACACCCGAATGGACACGAAAATCCTGAAGAAATGCCCTTCGAAAAAAAGGAATTTATGGCGAAAAATGTTCATCTGGGAGCCTTCGTTCTTCCTCAATCACTTATCTCCGCAATAAACAACTATGAACCTGTAGAACTCAGGGAAGACACAGTTATACCTGAATCAATGAAAGATAAGGCTCAACTTTACAAGTCAGAAATATACCTGGGCTACAACCCTTCAAACCCTGAAATCGGGGACACAAGGGTTTCATTTATGGTGGTAAAACCTGTAGAAGTAAGCATAATAGCAAAACAGATAGGAAACACATTTGAACCCTACATCAGCAAGGCTGGCGGTAAGATAGAAATTCTACGAGTTGGAACTTACAGTGCCGAGACGATGTTCAAACAGGCAGAAAAAAGTAATAAACTCATGACATGGTTCCTGCGTGCTCTGGGATTTGTAATAATGTTCATCGGTTTTTCAATGATTCTTAGTCCTCTCTCCGTTGTGGCAGATGTAGTTCCAATCATAGGTAGCATAGTTGAAGCTGGAACAGGAATCATAGCTTTTATTGTCTCTGCAATACTTTCAATAATTACAATTGCAATTGCATGGCTTTTTTACAGACCTGTTATAGGAATTATTCTATTCACCCTTTCTATCGCCTTAGCAATAGCTCTGAAGATAAAGCTCAAAAAACACAAAACATCATAGGTGAAATAAACATTTAACATATCCTTCGCTTACTCCCTTGCATACATAAGCATTGCTTCATTTTCCAAAAATCCGGGTTTTCTCTATTATCGTGTGGGATCTGGCCCAAACAAAATTTATTTTAATTTCTATGAATTTTTCCTTTATAATAGTTTTATAGGGAAAATTTGTCAGGAGGAAAAAATGAATTTTTTAAAGGAGAGATTTAATTATCTCTTCACTTCAACTAAAGGCCTCGTCCTCGTGGCTATCTCTATGGTATCTCTTGTTACTGCAATCTGGGGGACCCTTTCAGGGCCCATGGTTGAATGGGGAGTCAGGGACTTCACGGTTCGACTTCTCGGTATGAAATTAGACCCATTTTTCAGAGAGGGAAGAATAATAATGCTCTATCATAGCATTGCAATGGCTATTATAGCTATTGAAGTTTACTTTATAACATCCATAGTTCCAATGAAAAGAAACCACAAGGTTATCATAAACGCCACTGTGACCGTGGGCTACCTCACTTCCATGATTTTTGGTCTTGGCTTTGCCTATTTTGGCCGCAACTGGATCCTTCACGGCCTTTTCCTTTTTGGCCTTTCTCTAATGTTTTTTACAGGAATTCTCCTTGCAGCTGCTCTCTGGCCATGGAAAAAAGAATATTATGTTAAAAGTCCGGAATACGCCCATACGAAATCCGGGATTGACCTCGAAAGGATGGCATTCTTTACAATGGTTGTTGCAGCTCTGGGCTCTTCTCTATTTGGAGCGATAGCAGGGGCATACTTTGGAAATGGATTTGAAACATTTCTTGCGGAAAATGTGGTGAGAATGGCTTACAAACCTCCTTTAGAACTTGCTGTTATCGGTCACCTTCATATTATGCTAACACTTATCGCCATAGCTATAACACTTGTAGTTGGAAGGTGGCTCGACTTCAAGGGAATTTATCACAAAATAGCCATGCCACTGATGATCGCTGGAACAATAATAGTAACACTGGGAGTATGGACAGTGGTTCCATTTGAATTGATTGCTCACATGATCATTTACGTTGGTTCAGTCCTCGTAATGCTCGCTGCTCTTATGCTCGTCATATATGGATGGAAGAAACTCATCCGTGACAGATTAAACGAACAGGGAATTGAAAAGGCTGGTTTCTGGAGGGGTCTTAAAGCACTTCTTCACGACCCCATAAAATTTGGTCCTCTATGGCAGATGGTTTTCATGAATTTCACCGTTAGTGGAGTTGGAATTTTTATGGCTATAAAGCTCGATGAAATCTTCCGCGTGTGGCAGTGGCGAGAGGAAAGAGTTACTCTTACAGGTCACTGGCACGTGCTTGCCTCTCTTATAGCTACCATAATCCTCATGTATTATGCTGATATAGTGGGGCTCAAGGGGAAAGTAAGAAAATGGTTCGGGTGGACCCTTATTATAGCATCAGACATTGCCTTTGCAGGTGCTACTGTTTATTCACTCAAAAAACTTTTTGTCCATCCCTATTATCAGGAACCTTTTGTAAATATTAATATGCTATTTATAGATGCGGGACTGGGGATTGTTTTAGTAATACTCGCTATGCTTCTCATCTGGCGGCTGGTTGACCTGTTCAAAAAGCACGGGCTCTGGAAAAGGGAATTGGAACATCCAGAACTGGAGGTCAATTATACCTCCAGGAATCCTGAAGCTTGAAAGGAGGTGAATTATGAGATTGAATAAAATTTTAGTTATTATCTTAGCGGTAGCCTTTTCCGCTGCATTATTTGTTGGTTGTGACACTGAAGAACAGGGCTGGCATCATTTTGAAATAAAATATATAGATACAGGGGTAAACTCTAATTCATGGGCATTTATCCCGGCAGGAGAATTTTTCGAAGGCCAATTCAAAAATCTGAATCACCTTAAAAAGATCGATTATGACTACGAAATTATGGTAACGGACGTCACAAACGCTCAATATGCAAAATATCTTAACGAAGCATTGGCAGCTGGAAAAATAAAGGTAGATGAAAACAAAGTGCTGGGATTCTATCCAGGAGATAAGTACTATGGATACAGACATGAAAGAAAAATAAATCCTGGTTATTACCTTTATTACCCATTGGAGGAACCCGGTGATAGAATCAAATTCGATGGAAAAATCTTTACAGTTGACAGGGGTTTTGAAAATCATCCTGTTGTAAACGTAACCTGGTTCGGGGCAAGGGGTTACTGCCAATTCTATGGATGGCGTCTTCCCACCGAACTTGAATGGGAAAAAGCTGCAAGAGGCCCTGATTTCAGAGCTTATCCATGGGGAAATGAAATATCTCCGGAATATGCTAATTATAACCTTAGCAATAAAAAACTAAGAAAAATACTTGGTGTAAATCATGGGATAACAACGCCGGTAGGATTTTTCAATGGCAAAAAATATGGAGATTTCCAGACAAAAGATGCCAGAAGTCCTTACGGGCTTTATGATATGGCCGGAAATGTGTGGCAATGGATAGCAGATAAATATCCAAAGATGTCTGACCGATTTATGAAAGGTGGAAGCTGGATGAGTTATGACATTTACCTGAGAATATGGGCAAGAAATAGTGCTCTACCATGGTATCACGACATTGATATAGGCTTCAGGTGCGCGAGAGATGTAAAAAATCCTGAAATGATATCAGAAGAAGCAAAACAATCTCCCACTTCTGGAGAAAAACTGGAAAAATAATTCGAAAAGTACCAATATATAAAATAGACAAGTAGAAGAAATGTGGAAAAAGATTAAAGAAAGACTTCGATTGTACTGGGAACTAACAAAAGCTCTGCAGACAGGTCTTCTTTTACTAACGGGAATTACAGGATTCATAACTTCGAAATGCCCGATAATGAATTACGCAATTTTTATATCTCTTATTGGCAGTCTTTTCCTTTCAATAAGCGGAAGCACTGTTTTAAATATGGTTATTGATAGAGACATAGATACCAGGATGGGACGCACAGCCAAAAGACCTTTACCCGCAGGAAAAATAAAGCCAAAAGAAGCTATAATTGTAGGATTAAGCCTTTCTCTTGCAGGCATCCTCTGGGCATTCTCTCTTTCAATCCTTTACGGTCTTCTGATCTTTTCCGGCCTGTTTTTTGATGTCGTTGTTTATTCCATGTGGCTGAAAAGAAGAACTCCCTGGTCAATAGTATGGGGAGGCATTGCCGGAGCAATGCCAATCATTGCAGGAAGAGCTCTTGGCGTTGGAAAGGTTGATTTTATTGGAATTCTACTCGGTCTTTCCATTCTTCTCTGGATTCCCACTCATATTCTTACATTCAGCATGAAATATTACACAGATTATGCAAAAGCAGGGATTCCCACGTTTCCTTCAGTTTATGGATTCCAGAAAACAAGACTTATAATCGCAGTCTCAAGCGTGGGCTCTGCTCTCTCAGTAGGCATTGGAATAACAGCCCTTGGCTTATCGTGGGGTTATTTAAGACTTCTGGCAGTCTTCAGCACAGGTCTTCTTGGGCTCGTTTTTCTCAGCATTATTAAACCATCTGAAAGGGTAAATATGGGGTTATTTAAATATGCATCACTCTTTATGCTAAGCTCCATGTTAATACTAATTTCAGGAACATTGCTATGAGAAAAATAACCTTAATCGACAGAATTGTGCTTGCTTTATTGGTTCTGATTGCATCTTACCAGATAGTTTCGGGTTTGAACAGATTTAGTGGAATTACAGTGTTTTATTTTACAGTTGCCTTTGGAGTTCTAATAATAGCAGGACTTCTACTTATACTTTTTGGCTACGAAATTCTGAAGAACCAATTTGTAATTGTGGTAGCTACTCTCATACCTTTGAGTCTTTCCCTTGGGTTAATTTCGAATAATTACAGGGATTTCCATTTGCCCTATCTTATCTTTGCAGTTGTAGGGCTAATACTTATAGCCATTACAAGATTGTCTCCCTCAAAAACACTGGCCACCGTCTCTATTGTACTGGTTCATGGAATTTCAGGTATC
>JAGHBF010000163.1 GCA_021161165.1 Candidatus Aminicenantota bacterium | reverse complement strand
TTCATTTTTTCTCTCCTCTTGCATAAACCAGTAAGAAAAACCTTTTATTCTGCGTTTCTTCCATCTTTCGTTTAGCTCACGAACCAGCAGATATACCAGTTTTTCTAATGACTCAGGCGTAGGGAATGATTCTATAGCTTTCGTTCTCCTTTTTATTTCCTTTATAGTTCGCTCAAGCATATTCGTTGTATAAAGCTTATCCCATACCTGAGGAGGTGCTTTCATAAACTGCAAAAGCACATCGATATCTTTTTCCAGAGACTTAACTACCCCTGGATACTTACCAGACCACAGCAGTTTAAAAAGGCTAAAAGCCTCTTTTGCTGCTTGAATACCTTCTGCTTTGTATATAAGCTTTAAATCATAAGCCAGCGAGGCTCTGTCTCTTTTTCGTACCTTAAGCAAAAGATTTTTTACCTTATGCAACCAGCAAAGCTGAAACCGAGCTTCTGGAAATACCTCTGCTACAGCTTCCCGCAGTCCAGAAAGACCATCCGCCACCACAAATTCTACCCTTTTTAAACCTCTCGCTTGCAGCCCCTCAAGAATTTCCTTCCACAGCGTAGCTGCCTCAACAGGGGCCAACGCAAAATCCACTATCTGACGCCTTCCCTCTTCGTCCACACCTAAAACAAAATAAACTGCCTCCCTCTCTACCGTATCCCTTCTTATATGGAAAAATCCAGCATCTATATATAACACTCTCATCTTAGAAGGTAAGGGACGTCTCCTCCACTGCTGCAGCTTTTCGCTTACGCGCTCTGTAATCTTCGATATAACCGATGCAGAAACACTGGCCCCATAGAAACGTCTCAATAAAGATGATATCTTCCTGGTAGATATTCCTGACTCATACAGCGATATTATTAGCTCATCAAGTTCAATTGCTCTTCGTGCATAGGGACGCAAAATCTGAGGATAAAACCCACCCTCTCTAACCCTGCCAATTTTTAAACCCTCTATCTTTCCCAGATGACTCTCAAGGCTACGGCTCCAGTATCCGTTTCTTCTCCCTCCCTGACTTTCAATGTAATGCGTCCTTTCTGCTTCAATAATGGCTTCCACAAGCTCCTTCATCCGCTCAAGTAAATAATCCTTTACCTGTTGCCAGAGTTGATGTGTTTCAGGTAAAATTCTTTTGTCCTGGAGGTTTTTTTCATTGAGGACCTCCTCGTTTTGGTTTATTTGCAAAGAAGGGGACTTTGTCCCCTTCTTTTTTATTTTCTCCTATAATCCTCATTTTATATCCCTTACACAAAATTTTATACACCACCCACTATTTTCCTTAACAATTTCATAATCCTCCGAAATTTAGCTTAATCCTCGACATTCTATTCTACAGTCCAAATTAGACTGAAACATATGTATTTCTCTTTCTATGAAAGGAAGTTCTTCTAATAATGATTTTGATATTTTACAAGATAAATTTATACTTAAAGTTAGTATTAAAATACCAAAATATTTGACAAATCCTCAAAATTGTGATACAATTAAGAAAAAAATGAGGAGGTTAAGATGAAAAATTTAACCTTAAACAAGGGAATGGATGAAATTTACAGGGCAATCCTTCGTTGGGCAGAGCTCAACGAAATGGGGGTCCAGGAAAACAATCGGGAAAAGGAAGGGTTTGTTCTGAAGTTTAATAAGAAGTATCGGCTTAAACAGAAGTTTAGCTGGGGGCTTGCAATATTTTTGTTTTTCCTTGGAGCAGTTCTGGCTACAATTTCCGAGGAACCTCCAGGCTCTCCTGGTTCATTCATCCTTGTGATTTTGCCCCTTTTTATCTATCTGATTTCGTATTTTCTAAAAAAGAAACCCAAGGAGGCATCCTTCAGGTTTGTGGCCAGAAGGGATGGAGACGATGTTTTACTAAAGACTGAGCTCACTCCTGAAGCTCTTGAACCTGCAAAGGCTGAACTTACTCAGCTCATGAATAAGCTCATATGAGGTGTGCCATGAGAAGGCTCGTAGTTCTTTTGAGTGTTTTTCTCACGTTTTGTAGCGTCAGCGCAGAAAAGAAATTTAAAAACGCCCTTTCCAGAGGAGATTATTATAGAGCTTATTCAATTCTGTCTGAAGTGAAAGATAATCAGAGGAAAGCTACTCTTACAGCAGAGTTCATTTCGTCAATAGAAGCTAAACTTCCAGATGTGTCTATAGAAGAGCTTTTAAAAATGAGAAAAGTCTTTACAGATAACCAGAAGCTTATCTCTTTAATTAAGTCCGAGCTAAAAAACAGGTTTGATGCTTTTATAAAAAAAGGAGAGTTTATAAAAGCTGGAGGAGTGGTGAGGGTTTCGGGAGAGGAGGGAGGTTCCTTGCGGAGGGCCCTCCTTTCAGCCCTTTTTTCTAAGTACTTTAGCAATGAGAGGGTGCCTGAAATATCCAGCGCACCCTCTCCACTTATTTCGGCCTTTCCAGAGCAGAATTGCATAATTAAGTACACTACGAGCAAAGGAGTTGCAGAGGCGTGGTATTCAGTGAATGGGGTGGTAGTTCGTCTTACGGGCAGGAAGGCAAAAGAGGATGAGATTACAAATCTCTCTCTGGCTATGTTTTTTGCCCAGAGCTTAGACCAGGAAATGATGTGGTATGGGGCGGATAAGGGGCTTGTCTCCCAGCTGGCCGGGGTGAACTATTTTACTTTCAAGCAATCTGGAGGAAGGGGTATGTTCGTGTGGGAAGCAAATAAAAATGCGGCCTGGGCAACGTACATAAAAAACGGTAAAATAATCGCTCTATTTATACCTCAAAGCGGCAGTGCCCAGGCGAAAAAGGCCTTTTTCAAAATTTTCAGAGGGATTCGGTTTGAGAAAATTTAATGAAGGGGGCTTCGGCCCCCTTTTTAATTTTTAAGGAGGCTAAGAATGAATTTGTATGATGATACTAAAACATGGTTTAATAACGATATGGAAGAAAAAGCCTACGATTTTGTAAAAAAGCTTGAAGTTTTCCTGGAAAGAGACGAGTATCTTTTGTGTGAGCTTATAAGAATGGATGCTACAAAAAAGCTGCTCCAGAAAGAATCTCCTGAAATTCTCGAAATGGTTTCTAATCCTGCAGCAGAAAAAAGACTGTACAGAGCGATGAAAGAGGCCTCCACCGAAGTAGAACGTTTCCTGATAAGGCCTTTCCCCGGTGGTCCAGAGTTGTTTCATGAATTGTTTGAAATGTTTCTTAGTCTCGATGATGTAAAGGAATTTCTCAAAGCCATTATTAACGAGGGCTCAAAGCTTTCACATTGTCTTCCGGAACACGTATGTAACCGTGCCTTTGAAAGTGTTGCAAATTCCTCTCGCATAAGAGTTTTTGAGCCTGACCTTTTCTTTTCATGTCTTTTCTACAAAATAGAAGAGATGAAGGATAAGGAGTTTTACCTCTATCCTCCGATGTCCGGTGAGAAAGGTGTAGAGCTTTTCATAAAATACATGATAAGAGATTATTCCAACGTCAGATATATTGAGCGAAGAACTTCCGCAGAGATTGAAAAGGGAAATTATGTAGTTCTTTCAGCTACTCCAAGGAGACTGCGTCTTAGAATGCTTCTTCCGGTAAAAAGGAAGATAAAATTGATAGGAGATTCTCCTGAAGGGGTAAGATTCTTTATGGTGGTTCCCCGAAACTTCCTGTCTTCCACAGAAATGACAGAAGAAAAGGCCTTCCTTGCATCGTTCAGGATAGAGAAGATTTTCTTCTGGAGCGGAATAAGGCTCTCTGACCTTGGAGCAATTCTGTTCGTTAAAAAGCCTGCAAAAAAGTACAGGGTGGAAGTAATAGCAGAAGGAAAGCGTATTAACGTTGATAGTGATTTTTTAAAGACGGTTCCTGTGTGGACCAGAGAATTTCTGGTTTCTGAGGAAAAGGAAGAGGTGCTGAAGTTTTTTCTCGCTGCTAAGAAGGTAAAACTGGAGGACATTGCAGAGGTAAGAAGAGGATACTTTATCCGTAAAAGAGACGAAGTTATAGAGGACGAAAACGCTCCCAGGATTCTCAGTGTGGGAGATATTGAAGGGGCAGTAATAGATCCAAACAAATTATCAAAGATAAAGCTTAAAGACGACTCAGAGCTTCAGCCTTTAAAGCCCGGGGATATCGTTATATCAGCCCGGGGTACCGCTATGAAAGCGGCAATAATCCCTGAGACAAATCTTAGAATATATCCTTCGGATTCGGTCATAGTTATTTCACCAAAGGACTATCCTTCTAACCTCCTGCGGTTTTTCCTTACCAGCCCTGTAGGGGAAAGACTGCTTATAAATACTCGTAGAAGTGGGGCGCTTTTGAGTATTCTTGCAAGCGACGTCAGGAAAATCCCTGTGCCCGTGGTTCCATCCGGGGAAATAGAAAAGCTCGATGCAATGCTTAAAAAGGCAGAGGAAGATTACGTAAAGAAAATCCAGGAAGTAGAGGAGGAATACCGCTCCCGCATAAAAGCCATAGAAGAGAAACTATTTGGCAAATAAAGGAGGTGGTTATGAGCGATAAGATCAAGCAAGACATAATCGATGCTGCCCGAAGGGTTTATGAAACCCTGGGAGCAGGACATGAGGAGGCTATTTACCGCGACGCCATGAGCGTTGAGCTTCAGGACAGAGGATATACTGTAAAGACCGAAATGCCTGTGAGTATTAAGTACGAAACCTCGCAGGGGAAATCCATTACTGTGGGAAGCGCTAAAGTGGACGTTTACATTGAAAAAGGAGAAACAAAAGCCATTCTCGAACTCAAAGCTTCTTCACCTCTTATCAAAGAAAAGAGCAAGAAAACCAAGGAAGAAATGAAGGAATACGCCCAGCTTCAGAAATACCTTGCCTCCCTGGGCCTTAAGGGCTTCCTTATCAACTTCCCCTTCCCACCCAAAGAAGAACCGGAGGTTATTGAGTGAGGGGAAGTTTTAAAGTTTTAATGTTTGAGTAAGATAGAAATTTATGATAATATATAAACTAAGGGGATAAAGTTGAGATTTAAGGTGGTTTTAGAGGGGGGAGGGGGAAAAGAAATATGGATATCCAGTGATTACAGACGAAGGTTTATTTCCTTCCTTAAGGATGTCTTCCAGGCTGCAGATGATAGTATCTTTAACCATCTTTATTCTGATACCAAAAAAAGAAAGCCTTTTACCTTCTCCGTTTATCTTGGAAAAACATTCAGAGCCGAGAAGGAAAAGGTACTAACTTTTCCTCCCTACGAATTTCTTTTCTCCAGCGGAGATCCAGCTATCTCAACTCATTTTTACAATGGCGTCCTCAAGCTTCGCTCAAAGAAATACTTGTTGGATATGAGCAGTATTTCTGATTCTCCGTTTTATATTAATATTAAAGAAATTTCCCTTGCCATAGAAGACATTATAGAGTCAGAATCGGTTCTCTTTAAGACAAAACAGCCTGTTGTATTAACTCATCCCCGAAAAAAGAGAAATCATGATGGATATTACCTTACTCCTCTGGATGAAGAATGGGAAAAGATTTTGAGGACAAGGCTATCAGAGGATTATCAGAGGGTTACAGGAAACAATGTGGATACTGAAAGAATAAGATTCCTTGAAGTTAGCAACCCCCTCGCCCTTGAAGTTCTTGTAAGATGGAGAAAATTGGACAGATCTTTTCTAGATAAACCAATAAAAATTACAAAAATAAAGCATTATGGTGGATACTTAACGGGATTTAAAGGAATTTTCCTTCTCTGCGGTCCGGTAGAACTTATGCAGTTTGTCTATCAATACGGCATGGGAATAAGGACAGGACAGGGCTTTGGTATGCTGGATGTATTAGCCCAATTAAAGGAGGAGATATGCCGGAAGGAGAAAAAGAATTAGAACTTTATCCATCTAACTGGCTTTATAACGCCGGAGTGATAGGGTTTTTGAGGGTGCTGGAAAGAGGTATGAAAAACAAAAAGGAAGATAAAGGGAAAAAGGATGAGGAAGAGAAGGAGGAAAAATTTGAGAAGAAACTCGTAAAATTTTTTAAAAATAA
>JAGHBF010000140.1 GCA_021161165.1 Candidatus Aminicenantota bacterium | reverse complement strand
TTCAATTCCCATTCCATAAGTTAACAGAATGTTTTTCTCTTCTTTAAGGCTTTTAATGATAAATTCTCTGAAGGAAGGATTTAAAAGCTCCATTTTGCCAATTTCGTCTATGATTAATATAGAAGCGGGCTGGAGAAATTCTATGGCTTTTTCAATATTTTCGACGAACACCCTGTACTTTCCAATTCTCGGAGTCCCCTTTTTCTTTCTTGCAAGGATAAGGCGTTTTTCGGATGGGAGCATTACAATATCAAATCCTGTTCTTGTGCGATTTTCTCTCACTTCTTCGGTGTAGAAACCTGAGATTTTGATACCCTTTGCAGAGAGTTCCCGATAAATTCGTTTAATTAGGGTTGTTTTTCCTGTTCCTGGCTTTCCCGTGATGGCTATTTTCAAGAAGAGGGTGAGGCGGCGGCCGGATTCGAACCGGCGAATAACGGTTTTGCAGACCGCTGCCTTACCGCTTGGCTACGCCGCCATAAATAAAAAAAGCGGGAGACGGGATTCGAACCCGCGACCCCGACCTTGGCAAGGTCATGCTCTACCACTGAGCCACTCCCGCTTCCGAAAAAAATTTTACTTAAAGGTATTGATTTTGTCAAGATAAAGAAAACTTAAGTCCACCAAAAATTGAAAGAATTAAATTGGCTAAAAGAGCCAGAATAAATCCTATAAGGAAAAACAGGAAGAAGGAGAATACTCCTGTCAGGAGAGAGTATATAAAGGATTTCCAGAGAATTCCAAGGTTGGGAAAAGTCAAACCTAATTTTACCAGTAGTTTGGGTGCGAGGACTTCAGCAAAAGCACCTGCTATCACTCCTATTATTATTCCAAATCCACCAATTATAAACGCCAGAGAAAAGGGTTCAATCTTTTTTAAAGAATATTCCCTTTCTATTGCTTCTTCGTCCTCTCGTATTCTTGCTCCACAATAGGGGCAGAATACATAATATGCAGGAACCTCCTTACCACATTTTGGGCATATTAACGAATTTTCTTCCTCTTCATCCGGGAGTAAATTTTCTATAATCAATCTCTGCGTTTCTGTTGTTCTTGGCGGTTCTGTTCTCACCCACTCATTTCCTACTTTTTTGTACCATTTCCCTGATTTTATCCCTATGCTCCAGATGTTTCCATCGTGGTCCTTTACGATAAGGCTCTTTACCTGAGCTTTAAATTCGTCCAGGGTAATGAGACCGTCGTCGTAATCTTTCCTTAACTTTGCGTATTTTTCTTCTGCTTCCCTAAAATTCATATTACAATTTTACCTTATAATGGCCTAAAATGTTAAAATTTTTAAAGGAGGTGCAGGATGAAGGTTACATGGATTGGGCATGCTTCGCTTTTGATAGAGGGTTCTATAAGGATAATGGTTGATCCATTTATCGAGGCAAACCCGTCAGCAACGGTAAAAAAAGAAGACATTCCTCGACTTGATGTTATTGCAATAACCCATGATCATGAGGACCATATTTCAGATGCCTTTGACCTTGCAAAAAGGGACAATGCTGTTGTCGTTGCAATGCATGAGATTGCTGTAAAAGCAGGAGAACAGGGGATTACTGCAGAGGGAATGAACATAGGTGGGACAGTGGAGGTTAAGGGAGCAAAATTTACCATGGTTCTTGCAGTCCATTCTTCTTACTCAGGTCATCCTTGTGGCTATGTAATAACACTTGATGGGAAAAGAATCTATCATGCAGGTGACACAGGGCTCACAAGGGATATGGAGATTATTGGAGAGCTTTATACCCCTGACATAAGTTTTCTTCCCATTGGAAGCAGATATACCATGGATATTGTGCAGGCAGCGAAGGCGGTTGAATACACAAAAACGAAAAAGGTAGTTCCCATTCATTATAATACATGGCCTCCTATCCAGGCTGCGCCAGAGGAGTTCAAAAAACTGGTCGGCAACAAAGCTGAAGTTATCATTCTCAAACCCGGCCAGAGCTACGAATTGTAATGCCATATCTTGTAGATGGGAATAACTTAATAGGAGTAAATCCATCTTTAGAAATAGGTTCTCAAGAAAGCCGGGAATACATAATAAAAAAACTGTTAAGGTTTCATAGAGTTACAAAGAAAAGGGTGATTCTGGTGTTTGATGGAGCGCCGGACCCTTTTCCTGCCAGAATGGAATTTTCACCGAAGAATTTTGAGGTTATTTTCCCGAAGTTTGGAGAAAGTGCAGATGATGTTATAAGGAGAATGTTGAGGCAAGGAATGATACTTGTAACGTCTGATACGGAACTTATAGAGGAAGCGAAAAAGAAACGAATAAAATGGATAACTTCAAGGGATTTCTGGCATCTTATATCCTCAGCTAAACAGGAGGGAAAAGAAAAGCCTGACTGGAATCCCACCCCTCAGGAGATAGATGCTTGGCTGAAAATATTCGAAAAAAAATAGCAATTATTGGTCTGGGTAGAGTGGGTTCCTCTCTTGCCCGTCTTCTTGTAGAAAATGGCATAGAATTTATAGGTGGATTTTCCAGTACTGTTGAAAGTTCGGTTAAGGCTATAAAAAAAATTCAGGCTGGCAGAGTCCTTTCCATAGAAGAACTTAAGGATGCAGATGCAGTCTTTGTATGCGTTCAGGATAGAAATATAGAAAAAATAGCGAAAAAAATCTCCTTTCAGGACTTCGCATTTGAAAATATGACTTTTATTCACTGTAGCGGAAGTTATGGCCTGGATGTTCTGTCTCCCATTTCTGAAAAAGGGGGAGAAATTGCTGTATTTCATCCCCTTTTCCCGTTTATAGATTTTGAATTTTCTCTTGCAAATATAAGGGGAGCTTACGTAGGGGTTGAAGGACCCGAGTGGCTTTATTCTTTGGCAAAAAGGCTTGGTCTCGTACCATTTAGTCTCCCGAAAAATAGGGGAAAATACCACCTGGGAGCGGTTTTATCATCAGGTCTTTTGCTGAGTCTTCTTTCTTATCCTGAGGAGATAGCAAAAGAACTTGGTATTCCCGTTGAGGCATACCTTAAACTGGCTGAAAATGCCATAAAAGGGGCTATGAACTTTTCTATAATGGATTCAATAACAGGACCATGGAAAAGGGGAGACGATGAAGTCATAAAGAAACACTTGAAAAATTGCTCTGATCCCATACTTTATTCAAGACTTCTTAGAAGAATTAGAGAAGTCCTCAGAGAAAATAAGCATTAATTCCCTTTCAGTCAGCTTTCTCCATTTCCCCTTTGGGAGCCTGCCAACAGAGAGGTTGCCTATTTTGTCTCTGTAAAGATATCTGACTCTGAATTCGATGGCTTCAAAAAGTCTTTTTACAATCCTTTTCATACCTTCGTGAATTACCAATCTATATTTGTGCTTACCTTTTTTTTCTATTGAATCTATTTGAACTCTTTTTCCATCGATAATTATTCCGCTTTTGAGTTTTTTCACATCCTTTTCTGAAAGTTCTCCATTCAATACCACAAAATAGGTCTTTTTTATACCGTATCTTGGATGCATAACCCTGTTTGCAAAGTCACCGTCATTTGTTAATAGAAGAAGTCCTTCAGTATCAACATCTAGCCGGCCTACGGGAAATACTCTTATCTTTAGCCCTTTAAGCAGTTCCATTACTGTTTTTTGACCGAACTGTCCCTTTGTTGTGCTTACATATCCGGAAGGTTTATTGAGCATAATGTATACTTTTTCAGGGAATTTTATGAGTTTTCCCTTTACCCTGATTTCGTCCTTATCGGGATCTGCTTTGTCTCCCAGTTTTGCAACCTTGCCGTTGATAGTAACTTCCCCCTTTTTTATAAGTTCTTCTGCCTTTCTTCTGGAACATATACCGGCTTCGGCTATTATCTTTTGCAATCTTTTTTTCATACCCCATTTTACCACACACTATAAAATTAGCTGAGAGAAGCTAATTTTCTGGCGGTGATAACGAAACCTTCTGCCGGATTTCCATGCATTGTTGTGAAAGGAAGTTTCTGGAATTTTATGATCTTAAACCCCGCTCCACTAATGAGTTCTTTTATTTCTTTCTCTGATACATGCCTGAAAATTCCCCCGGAATTTGAGCGGAAAATTCCGTATTTTCCAAATTCTTTTATTCCGGCTTCATATTTTTCCTTGTAGTACCTGTTTATAGCGAAGGCAGAGACAAAAAGGATTCCGTTTTCTTTTGAAATCCTTGAAGCTTCTAAAAATACTTTTTTTCTTTTTTCGTCTTCCAGAATATTGGATAAAACACCTACCAGGAAAGTTCCCATGAAAACTTTCTCTTTGAAGGGCAGAGCCTCAGCATTTGCTGCCACTACCTTTGCATAATTTATACTGTGGAGAGGTTCTGTTATAAAGTCCACTCCATAAAGGTTATTGAACCCCATTATTCTAAGATGATTCAGCAATCTTCCGTAGCCACATCCTATATCAAGGAGAGGAGCTGTTCTCGGCAAGCCCTCAAGATTATTAATGGAAGGCAGGGGAGCCGAGTATGGTCTCCCCTTCTTCCATATTTCCAGGTTATTTAATCTCAATTTCCTTTGTCAGTTTTCCACCTTTCTGGGAGTTGAACGTAATTTTCGCTTTCCCCTTGCCTTCTACCAGCCATTGCACTCTGACAGCTCCTTTGCCCGGCACCTGGTCTATCCAGATTTTCCAGGGCAATTTTTCTTGAACCTTAAGCTGACTCGAATTAAAAGGGGATTGAAGGATTCCGCCCGTTATAACCTTTACTCCTTCTATTTTTGCATAATCAGGTCTTCCTATTTTTTTAGTAACAGGCCATGAAGAACGGGTTGGAATGGCAGCCTCGTTCATAATAGTTGCTGTTACTCTGAAGATTTTATTCTTTAATTTCTCTACTTTGACTTCATCAATCTTCACATCAGGAAGCTGAGAAGCATGGAAAATTACAAATTCTGCATTTCTGTGGATTAGTTCAGGTAGCATGAATACAGGAGGAAGCCTTCTTGAGAATTTTTTCCATCCTCCGAGGAGTATTTCGCCAAGTTGTGGATGGTTGAATTTGTGCCAGTTCACGAAATTTGCCCCATTAAGAATATAGTCGTTCCACATCATTCTCTCCTTATCGCTTACTTTTCCATCTCCGTTAAAGTCTTGCTGTAGTTTCCATTCTTCGTTTGTGAATGAAAAGATGCCAAAGGTCCCATAGGCAAAGTCATCGCTTGCTCCATAGGTGGTGTATAGACCCTTCCAGCTTACTACGTATTTATAACCTGGAAGGATTTTTTCTCCTATATTTCCTATGTAATCGTACACCTTTACGTCAGCGTAGTGATATCTTACATTAGGTGCTCCAGGTCCTCTGAGTATCCATCCTCCAAAGTTGTGGAAGTCCTGGAATCCCATAATGTTAGGATGGGTTTTTAAGAATTCTGCCACTGCTCTTGTTTCAGGAATATCAAATGGGTATTTGCCTGCGCCCATCTGCACGTAGGGTGGCTGCCAGTTAAAGCCCCAGCTTCTGTTGGGATCATAATATCCGTATCCATCTTCGTTGAATAAACCATCTCCATCGTTATCTATACCTTCATCACCTATTATCTGATATTCTCCTATTTCGTCGGGTTTTGCGGGTCGTAGAATTCTCGGGTCTTCCTTGTCAAAAACGAATCTTCCACCCTTTACCTTTTTTACCATCATAACTATGTTTCCATCTCCATCCAGGTCCTCTGATGGGTCTTCATCAACAAGGCCGTCACCGTCGTCGTCTTTTTTTACAGAAATACCCCTAAAATCGTCAGGTGTTGCAGGGTCATGGAAGAAATGATAACGACCGTCAACGTTGAGAACCGGAACTATGTAAAATACAACCCTGTCCACAAGTTCCCTGACCTTTTTAATTTTTCCGTAATTTGATAACAGATAATCCGCAAGGTATAGACAGGTTTCTCCACCCTGAATTTCATTTCCGTGGATGTTCCCCTCCACATACATTGCTGGCTTGGAGAATTCATCCCCTGTTTTGGGATTGTTTATTTTTATCAACCATATATCCCTTCCCTCTGTGCTTTTTCCAATGACCTTTATGCTGACGAACTCTGGATATGTGGATTTTAGTTTCTTAACAGCTTGAACCACTTCTTCATAGGGATAATAATGGTCGAATTTTAGAACCCCCGCGGTAAGAGTAAAGCTAAGAATTACGAATGCTAATAAAAATTTTTTCATTTCCCCCCTCCTTTAGTTTAACACTATTGTCCTTGTGGCTTTTCCGGATTTGGCATGAAAAGCTGTTATTGTAATTTTTGCGCCCTTCTTTCCCATAATCACCCATGAAAATTTCCTGGTGCCAAATCCATCTATTTTGGAAGTTCTGTTCCTTTTCTTTCCGTAGAGGATTTTTCCACCGCTGATTTCAACAAATACTGCCGGGACCTGTCTATTTGTTATTCCGTGCATCAGAGAGGTGGGGAGAAAACCTTCATTGCCTACCCATACTTTTATCATGTAAATGTTTTTATCCAACTTTTGTATTTTGACCTTTCTTATGGTCAGTTTCGGAAGCTTTTTAGCAAGCTCAAGGGCGAAATTCTCATCAGCTTCAAGATTCTTTTCCACAAGTTTTAATGGTGGTGCAGTCTGGATATATGGAACAAAACCACCTATTTCTACCTCCCCAAGGGTGGGATGGTTAAATTTTTTCCACGGAATAAATCCTTTACCATTAAGAGATTTGTCTATCCATGCCAGAATATCTGCTTCTCTTCCTTCTGCAGAGGGTTTCTGCATTTTCTTTGCCATTTCAGCCATCCTTTTGGGAGTTATCATTCCACTTTTTACTGCGGATATAACCCTTTCTGCAGTCATCATAGAGGGCGCTCCCATTTCTTTCAGCATTTTTTCCACTTCCTCCTTAGTGAGTTTAAGAAATTCCTCTTTACTCATTTTTTCGAGCTTGTCCAGGACACCAGAGGACTTCTTTTTCTGTTTTGGAACAGACCAGATATCTGTGGTAAAGCAGGGAACTCCGTACTGAAAATAGACCCATTCCTCAAAAGAGCCGTCAGACGGTGATTTTACATCCCTTTCTGTTGGCACTCCATTCTTCTTCAGAAATTTTTTGTATTCATCGCTGATTTTTTCGTAGAACTTCAGGTCTGACCTATTTATGTTGACAGCTGGACCAAGACCAAAGAAGGTTGCAACCATTTGTGGCGTAATTTCCATTCCCCTTGCAATTCCCATTTGTTTGACGATTTCAACTATCTGTTTTATGGTATATTTTTTTTGCGGGTCAAGACCGAGAAACCCTGCCATTCCCTTCGGAACTTTAACCTCCATTTCTTCCACAGTTTTCCCCATTTTCTGGGGAGGAAGCTTCAGCAGGTTGTTAAACTTTGAAAAAGAATATACAAGGGCTATGTTTTCGTGGTCGAACATAAAATCTATAATGGCTTTTGTGTAAGCTTCGGAAGCTGGCCAGAGTCCTCCATCGTCTGTGTGAGGCTTCCATTGATGAGGGAAATTTTTTTCTATGTTAACCCCTCCCAGGTCGTCTTCGTTAATTTCTCCATCATTGTCATTGTCAATGCCTTCAGTATACAATTTGTATTCTCCCTTTTCTCCCTTTAACGGGTCAGCCTTTCTTACTATTCTCGGGTCTTTGGGGTCATGTATGTAATTTCCTTCAGGGTCCTTTACTAACATCGTAGTTATGTATCCATCGCCGTTTATGTCTTCTGGAGGGTCTTCGTCTATTACGCCGTCTCTATCGTCATCCCATCTGGTCGCATTTTTGTGAAACTCCCTTTTAGGGGTTTTAAAAAGGTAATTATAAGCATGAGGATTTCCTACGGGCAATATATAAAATGTGGCGTCTTTGAGAATGGATGGCTTTTCGTTTACAAGTTTTTTGGCAAGCTCCACAGCAGCTTCTGTAGCCAGCGGATAATCTCCATTTATGTTAGCTGCAACAAAAATAGCGGGTCTTTCCTGTGGTCTCAGGGTTCCTTTTTCTGCTATTTGAAGTACTACCAGGCCTGCACCTATATCAATAACTTTTGCAGTTGACGGCGCCTTTTTACTGAGAAGCCTTAATTCATTCTTAATTTTTGAATAAGGAGCATAAGAAAATAAAAGCAAAGGCGCCAGAAATAGAATAATAGCTTTTCTCATTTTACTATCTCCATCTCTTTTAATATTCTTTCTGCCCCCTGGAATTTATCGGTAATAAACAGGACGTATCTGCTATCCACAGAAATTGAACGGGTAATGGGTGGATAGAAGAAGTAGTCTGAGGCAACACTTTCCAGATTACCATCAAAAAGGAGTCCTACAAGCTCTCCCCTTGCATTTAAGACAGGAGAACCTGAATTTCCCCCGGTTACGTCATGAGTGGTAAGAAAGTCCACAGCAACGTCTTTGAGTTCAGGGTCAATATACATACCAAAATCTCTGTTTTTATAGAGCTTTTTCAATTTTTCCGGAACTATGAATGGATCCTTTCCCGTTTCTTTTTCCATTACTCCAGTAAGTGTTGTCTGGGGCAGATAAAATACAGCATCCTTTGGAGAATAGCCTTTGACTGTTCCATAAGTTAATCTGAGAGTTGAATTTGCATCTGGATACATAAAGTCTGAACCAAATACTTCTCTCCAGAGAGCAAAGTATTTCGGAGTAATATCAAGTGCTTTTCCAGAGAGCCTTTTATTTTCCTTTTCCAGCTCATCCATCTCAGGTATTATTGCTTCTGCAAGCTCAATAAATGGATCGCCGGACTTTAAAACCTTCTTATGGGGAGAATTAAAGAGCTTAATCCTTTCTTCTTTGTTTGTTAAAACTGTATTTTTATAAAGCCTGTCCAGGAAGGCGTCTATATTTTTATCGGAGAAGTCATTATTCAATAATTTCACAAGGCCCTTTAATCTGTATTCAGGTGGAAGTTTACCCTGAGCTTTTATGAAGTATTTGAGAACCTGTCTGTCAGTCCAGGGTTCGTATGAAGCATCAACAAGTTTGAGGCTTAAAAGCAGGTTTTCCCTGTCTCTGTCCATGTATCCGGGTTTTCTATCAATATCCTTTTTCTTCGTTCTTTCCCGTGTCCAGTAATCTATTGTCATTGCCGCAGATAGAAGCCTTGAACCATAGGCAAACCAACCAGCGTAGAGAGATTTTTTCATCACGGTTTTCCATTCTTCAAAAAGCTGTCTGTATTTTGGAAAAACATCACCGTATTTAGCTTTCAACTCAGGATTTTTTTTCAGAGCTTCCAGCATTTTGTTTTCCTTTTCTCTTTTTCTCTCAACTATTTTCAGGTTTTTAAAGCCCTCCAGCTGTCCTTTCCAGTTTTTAATTGCGTTGTTCAAACCCTTAAGCATTCCAGCATTTTTAAACATCGCGAGTTTGTTCCTTTTGGAGCCCTGTTCTAAGATTTTTATCCATCCTTCAAGGAATTTAATTCTGCCAGGATAGTATTCCTTTTCCATAAACTCAGCATAAAAGCTTGGCATGTATCTCTGCGTTCTTCCCGGGTAACCAAGAATAAACATGAAATCTCCGGGGGCTATATCCTTTGCAGATACCTTAAGGTAAACCATTGGTTTATAAGGGATATTGTTTGGAGAATATTCTGCAGGTTTTCCATCAGGACCTACATAAGCTCTCAAGAAGGAAAAATCACCTGTGTGGCGTGGCCACATCCAGTTATCTATATCTCCTCCGTAGTTTCCAATGGATCTGGGCGGTACATATACAATTCTTATATCTTTCAGCTCGAGATATGTTAAAAGATAGTATTTTTCACCACCGTAAAAACTCTTTACCTCGCATCTGTATCCGGGTTTTTCAGCTTTTTTGATAATTTTCTTTATGTTTTTTTCTACCCTTTCGTATTTTTTGAGTGGATCCATATTTCTCTTTATTCCTTTCAGAACTTTCTGAGTTACATCCTCAATAGTGAGAAGGACAAGAGCCTTATAGCCGGGAGCAGGAATTTCCTCCTTCATGGTTCTGGCAAAGAATCCATTATGAATAAGGTCTATTCCCTTAATAGCACTCTGTCTTTGAACAGCGCCAAATGCAACGTGATGATTTGTTACTATAAGCCCCTTAGGCGAGACGAAGGAACCGGTTCCTCCCATCAGATTGACGACAGCCTGAGCAAGCGAAGGCCCGCCATTTTTCCATATTTGATCAGCCGATAGCTGTAATCCCATTCTGTGCATTTTTGCCATGAGAGCAGGGGTTAACTCATTGGGGAGGAACATTCCTTCCTCAGCCAGTATAAAGCCCGTTAGAAAAAGAAACAAGATAGTCAATATAGCAAATTTTCTTTTCATAATACCCTCCTTTTTTTACCTATAGTAAATTTTACGATTCTGAAAAAGAAAGGTTAAAAAATATTAAAAAGAAGTTATATGGAATAGAGATAAATTTTTTCAGCAGTTTTTAGAATTTTAATTAATGTATATGTCAAAACCCACTATGGCATGAGAGATTGTTTTTTTATTGTTTTCTAAAAGCTTTTATTTCAAACCACGGCGTTCAAGAAGTGGTTCTATGCTGGGTTTTTTGCCACGGAAACTCACATAAAGCTTCATGGGATCATCGCTTCCGCCTTTTTCAATAATGAATTTTCTGAATTTCTCTGCTGTTTCTCTATCAAAGAGTCCATGTTCTTTAAAGGCATGGAATGCATCGGCATCGAGAACTTCTGCCCAGATATAACTGTAATATCCAGCTGCATATCCACCTGCAAAAATGTGCTGGAAATAGGTGCTCCTATATCTAACAACGATTTCAGGAATAAGACCGATCTTTTTCATTGATTCCTGTTCAAATTTGTTCACATCCCAATCGGCAGGCTCGGAAAGGGTATGCCAGTCCATATCCAGGTAGGCTGCTGCAAGGTATTCTGTTGTTGCAAATCCCTGGTTGAAATGGCGCGCGTTGTGGATTTTTTCTATGAGTTCATCGGGTATGGGTTCGCCTGTGAGATAATGTTTTGCATAGACCTTCATAACAGCCGGTTCAACTGCCCAGTTTTCCATAAACTGAGAGGGAAGCTCCACAAAATCTATGGGGACGTTTGTTCCAGAGACTCTGTAGTATGTGCACTGGGAAAGCAATTCGTGAAGAGCATGCCCAAATTCATGAAAAAGTGTTAATACTTCTTCGAGGCTGAGTAAGGCGGGTTTGTCTCCTACGGGTTTTGAAAAATTGGTAACGTTGTATACCACAGGAATAATTCTTTTTCCATTTATTTTTGCCTCTTTTCTGAAGGCATCCATCCATGCCCCGGACCTTTTCCCTGGTCTCGGGAAATAATCAGCATAATATATGCCTATGGTATTACCATTAGCGTCCTTGACTTCAAAGGCTTTAACATCAGGATGATATTTGGGAAGGTCGTCCCTTTCGACAAAAGTTATACCGTAGAGTTTATTTGCAACGTAGAAAGCTCCTTTTCTCACATTATCCAGCTTGAAATAGGGTCTGAGCATTTCCTCATCCAGAGCGTATTTTTTCTTTCTAAGTTTTTCCGCATAATACCACCAATCCCATGGCTGAAGTTTGAAGTTTTCTCCCTCTTCATAGATCAATTTCTGAAGTTCATCCCTTTCCTCTTTAGCTTTCTTTAGAGCTGGTTTCCATATTTCGTCCATCAATTTGTAGACGTTTTCAGGAGTTTTAGCCATGTTCCTTACAAGAGCAAAATCAGCGTAAGTTTTATATCCCATTATATGGGCCTTTTTTATTCTGAGATTTACAATCTCCTTGATTATCGCTTTATTGTCGAATTCGTTATTGTTATTCCCAAGATGAGTGTAGGCTTTGAATATTTTTTCCCTTAGAGCTCTATTGTTGGCATAGGTGAGGAAGGGAATCATGCTGGGTTTGTCAACCGTAAATACCCACTTACCATCGTAACCCTTCTTTTTCGCAAGCTCTGCTGCTGCGGCTATTACGTTTTCAGGAAGTCCTGCTAAGTCTTCCTTTTTGTCTATTACGAGCACGAATGAGTTTTTGTCCTTTAGAACGTTTTCTCCAAATTTTAGAGTCAATACTGCAAGCCTCTGATTTATCTTTTTTAATTCCTCTTTTTTCTGGTCATCAAGGTTTGCTCCACCTCTCACAAAGTCCTGGTAGTATTTTTCAAGAACTGTTTTCTGCTCAGTATTAAGATCGAGCTTTTCCCTTTTTTCATATACAGATTTTATTCTCTGGAAAAGTTTGGGATTCATATATATTTCGTCCTCATGAGCAGAGAGCATAGGGGAGACTTTTTTAGCAATTTCCTGCATTTTGTCGTTTGTGTTTGCTGCTAAAAGGTTGAAGAAAATGGCACTAACTCTTCTAAGAAGTTCACCACTTCTGTCCAGAGCTTCTATTGTGTTTTCAAAGGTGGGCTCATCTGGATTATTAACTATTTTCTCGATTTCCTTTTTGTGCTGTTTTATTGCTTCTTCAAAAGCAGGAAGGTAGTGTTCTTCTTTTATTTTGTCAAAAGGAGGCACTCCGTACGGGGTGTTAAATGCTTCCAGAAGAGGATTGGCGCCAGCTTTTTGGGGAGGCTGTGCTTCCCTGGAACAGAAAGACAGACCTATTATTAGTGAAGTTGCCATTAAAATAAGCAAAAGATTTCGCATTTTTCCCTCCGAATAGTTATTTTATGTAATTATATAGAAAATATTAGAGAAATTCATTTTTTGCTTCCATGGACTTCATTCTGAGAAGAGAAAGAACGGTTGCTATTATCCCCAGAATAGTGAAGGTGATAAACGCAAATCTAATGCTTTTTATGAAAAGAGAGATATTTTCTGCAGATATTTTGTTTTTTCCTATAATCATGGAAAACATTAATGTTGCAATTGCAATACTTGTCATCTGACCAAGTCTTCTCATGGTGGCCAGTGTTCCTGATGTCATGCCAATGTATTTCCTTTCTACAGAGCTCATAAGAGCATTTGTATTTGGAGAAGAAAATAGAGCGTATCCTGCCCCAACAGTAATAAGGCTTAAAATAATAAACAAAATGCTGGAATTTCCGTTTACAAAGGAAAAGCTCAAAAGTCCCAGGGTTACAAGAGCAGAACCTGATGATGCGATTAAAACTGGATTTGCTCTGTCAGAGATTTTTCCTGTAACAGGGGAGAATAATGCCATGATTAAAGGTTGAGACAGAAGTATGAGCCCTGTGGTCTGCGGGCTTAGTGCTTTTACATATTGAAGGTAAAAGCTCAGGAGAAAACCTATGGCAAAGGTTGCACTGTATAGAAAGAACACAGCAAAATTGGAAAAAGCAAAGAATTTATTACCTGTAAAAAGAGAAACATTTAAAACCGGATTTTCGATTTTTGATTCGTGTTTAATAAAAATGGCTATTAAAATTCCGCCAAAGATTAAAAGAATTATAGCTATTTTTCCGGGAAGGGTGGAGAAACCGTACATTATCATGAATAGCGATAATCCAAAAAGAACAGTGCCTGTATAATCAAAACTTTCCCCCTTAGCGTCAGCCCATTCTGTTTTAAGTTTTAATACCACAAGGGCTGAGACCAAAAGCCCGGCAAGGGCAATAAAGAAAAATATGCTTCTCCAGCCTAAATGCTGAATCAGGATTCCTCCAAGGAAGGGCCCCAGCGTAAGACCTATATACACCGCCGAGACATTTATTCCGAATGCCTTTCCCCTTTCTCCTGGTCTGAATACCGACGTTAGAATTGCTACTGTTGTTGCAGCAATCATGGCTCCGCCGAGACCCTGAATCGTTCTGGAGGCGATAATAAGAGTTGCGGAGTTTGAGACCCCCGCAAGTATTGAAGCTCCACTAAAGGTTAATACTCCCAGCGCAAAGACCTTTTTTCTTCCATAAATGTCAGCCAGTCTTCCAAATGGAACAAGAAAAATGGCAGCGGCAAGCAAAAAAGAATTTGCCACCCACCCGAGAGTGACCGCATTTAGATTGAAATCCTTTCCTATGGGAGGGAGGGCTATATTGAGCGATGCTCCTATAAAGGGAGTTAGAAATGAAGCCAGCGCAACTGATATAAGGCTTATTCTTTTTACCTCTTTACTTTCTTTGAGTTCTTTCATTTTTCACCTTTGAAATCCTTCAGGATTTTCTCTGCTGTAATTTCCATAGGCTTTATAACAGGAAAAGGAAACTGTTCCTTTCTTAGTGCGGTTTCTATTTCAGTACATCCAAGAATCACAGCTTCAGCACCCTTTTCAACAAGTTTGAAAGCCGCCTTTTTCAATTCTGAAGCCGCCCGGGTCATTTCGCAAATCTTTGCAGCTTCATATATAGCTTTGTGGACAAATTCTTCCTCTTCTGATTCGGGTTTAATCAGTGTGAAATCAATGAAATATTTTTCGTATATCCCAGAGGCGATAGTTCCCTTGGTTGCTAAAAGACCCAGACTCTTCACTTTCAGTTTTTCCTTTGTGAATAAAAAGCTTTCCTGGAGCATGTTATAAAGGAAAATTGATGTTTTGTTCTCTATTCTTTCCAAAAAAGCATGGGCTGTATTACAGGGAATAACAGCGTGTGATACCCCGGCCCTCTCCATGATTTTCAACCCCTCAACGATTTCAGGCACAGGGTCCGGTCCTTTCCCGAGTATGAATGCAGTTCTATCCGGAACTTTAGGGTAGTTCAATAAAAGGAACGGTAAATGTTCCTGGTCCTTTCTTGCAGGTGTTTTTTCTATAAGTATTTTTGCAAATTCTATCCCTGCCTCTGGGCCCATCCCCCCAAGTATTCCAAGAAAACGTCCTTTAGAAGATTTTTTCATGCCTAAATTTTAACTTAACAAGCAATGGTTTGTCCTCATTTTAAATATATTGTGACTGCATATAAATTTCTTAATTCCTATGTCCGACATAAAAAATGAGATGAATGCTAACAATAAACTTGAGCTGCTTCAATAAGTAGAATAAAATCTCTTTATGAGAATTCTGATCCTGGAATACGAAATTAGAGATAAGGAAGGACGAATCCTTGGGGCATCTAAGTTTGAGGGCCCCATGAAAGTCAGAATAGGCTCTGGAGAATTATGGAAGGAACTGGAAGATAAACTTAAAGGTCTTAAAACAGGAGATGAGAAGAGTTTCTGGATAAATGTTCCCTTTGATAAAAGCAAGATAAAGAAGGTAAGCAAAAAAAGTATACCTCCAGATGTTAAAGCTGGAGAACAGTTCTATGTTGAAACGCCTGCAGGAGTCTGGTCAGCAAGACTTCTTGGATACGAAGGGGAAGATGCAGTAATTGACCTAAATCCGCCTTATGCAGGTGATGAGGTATTTTACAAGATAAAGGTTCTTTACGAGGAAGAACTTTCTTAAATTCTTTGGTCTATTTTTTTACAGTTATATTGGTTCAGGTAAAGTCGTAAAAAAGGATTGGCCAGCTCTGGGAGGGAATGTAGGATTTGCAGGTTTAAATAGAGTAGAATAGAGTAAAGGAAAAAGTTTTCGAAGAAATTTAAATGGGTTCCAGAAAACAGTCCTGATTTAATTTTTTTTTCTTAACAAATTAACTTATAATTTTCTTATCACTCCAGGAGGTTAAACATGTATTTTAAAAAGGCAAAACTCATTTTAATTGGAGTCGGTATTTTAATTATTTTAACCTTGCTTTTTCCACTTGAAGCTAAAAAGCAGAAGGTAGTTTGTTGCACTGACCCAAATCTCAGAATTGCTGGCTTTGAGAAACACATGAAAATGCTTGAGACCTCACCGTTTAAAGATTTAAAGTGGCAGTTTCTTGGGCCCACTAATATTAGCGGCAGATGTACTGATATAGCGGTTGTAAGACCGAGAGGAAAAAACTATACCATCTATGTGGCAACCGCATCTGGTGGTTTGTGGAAAACCGTAAATGAAGGAACCACATGGGAACCTGTGCTTCAATTTGCGCCTTCCACCTCAATAGGTGGTGTAGCAATAGCTCCTTCTAATCCCGAAATTGTTTGGGTAGGCACAGGAGAAGCTAATATTTTCAGAAGCTCTCAGGCTGGCATAGGCATTTATAAATCTACCGACGGGGGAAAAACATGGAAACATATGGGGCTTTCAGACACTTATACCATAGGAAGAATAGTAATTCATCCTACAAATCCGGATATAGTCTATGTAGCTGCCTCTGGACATGAATGGACAGACAATCCTGAAAGAGGGGTTTTTAAAACGACCGATGGTGGTAAGACCTGGAAGAAGATTCTCTATGTAAATGAAAGGACGGGAGCAATTGACCTTGTAATGGACCCATCTAATCCCGATATTCTTTATGCTGCGACGTGGCAGAGGATAAGAAAGAAATGGAATGACCCCCGCACCGAACCCGGGTATACAGGAAATGGAATCTGGAAAACAACAGATGGAGGAAAAACTTGGAAACCTATAAATAACGGTCTTCCAGCACCGGATAAAAGAGGAAGAATAGGAATAGATATAGCCCGGTCCAACCCCAGAGTTTTATATGCTCTGGTTGATAACTATGAATTAGCCCGCAAAGTTACCCCGGAAGATTTAAAGAATCCTTATGGCGTACCGTCCTGCGGATTTATTAAGGGGGCAACAGTTTACCGGTCTGACGATGGAGGAGAGCACTGGAAGCAGGTCAGCGGGCTTACCCCTGAGATGAAAAAGTACATGGAACGCCATTCAGGAACCTATGGCTGGGTTTTTGGTCAGATAAGAGTTGACCCCAATGACGAAAACACAGTTTACATAATGGGGGTTCCATTGAGCGTTTCCCACGATGGTGGTAGGACATTCAAGAGATTGAGGGGTATGCATGGAGACCATCATGGATTATGGATTGACCCCGACAATTCAAACTATCTTGTTAACGTAAATGACGGTGGAATAGCTATTTCTTACGATGGTGGTAAAAACTGGAAAACCTTTACACACAATCTTCCTGTTTCTCAATTCTTTAACATTGCCTATGATATGGCAAAACCCTTTCATGTTTATGGTTCAGTGCAGGACCATGGCAGTTTCAGAGCGGTGGTTGATCTAAGTCGTGGAAGAGACAAAATCCCAGCAGTGGAATTTGAAACAGCACCTGGTGGGGAAGGCAGTAGACATGCAATAGACCCCACAAACCCAAATATAGTTTATTCAGCCGGATTTTATGGATATTTCACAAGAACTGACCTCAGCAAACCTCTAAGGGAGGGGATAAAACTTATAAGACCCAGATTATATGAAAATGAACCAAAACTTAGAGGGCAATGGCTGGCTCCCATTATACTTTCCCCACACAATCCCAACATAGTTTATGCTGGATTCCAGTTTCTGTTCCGTTCCCTGGATAGAGGTGATACGTGGGAGAGAATTAGCGATGACCTGACTTATAATACTAAATCCGAAATGGGAGATATTCCATATCACACTATCTTTGCTATATCTGAATCGCCATTGAAATATGGACTTATCTATGTGGGAACTGATGATGGAAGGCTGTGGAGAACCAAGGATGGAGGAAAAACCTGGACAGAGATAGACAGAGGACTTGTGTATAAAAAATGGATTTCCAGTATAGAAGCTTCAAAATATGATATGAAAACCGTTTATGTTACTCAAAATGGAAAGAGAGATGATGATTTTACTCCTTATATATGGAAGTCCACTGATTATGGCCAGCACTGGATAAACATTACAGGAAACATTCCGTTGGGTCCGGTGAACGTTATAAAAGAAGACCCCGTTGATAAAAATATTCTTTATGTAGGAACCGACCTGGGAGTTTACGTGACCACTGATGGAGGGAAAACATGGAACGTTCTTGGAGGTAACCTTCCCACTACCTATGTGCATGATATTATTATCCATCCGAGAGACAACATAATAGTCATAGCTACCCATGGAAGAGGCGTATGGGTGATGGATGCAAACCCTGTAAATAAGAAGGATAAAATGCGCAGAGGATTCTTCGAATTTTGAAGAAGCACTAATAATTCAGTCTTTTCCTCTGAGTTGCTTATTTAATGTTCTTTGAAGCGGTATTCTGAAGGCAGAAATTCTTTCACGAAATTACAGGTGGAAAAAGAGAATTTCCCTGAGTTCCAAGACATGTTCTAATTGTCTCATGAGAAAATCTATATTTCACATTTTACCCCCTTGAGCGGCGTGGCTAAAGAATAGAGTCTCTCCTGCAGGGCAACTATCTTTCTGTGAAGTTCCGTAGGGTTAAGCTGCTGGTATATCTCCTCTGGATGCTTCTTTAACTGCTGTGGCAGTTGCTTTCCAACACCCTCTCGAAAGGCGTCTTAGCAGGATTATATACCCTCTTCACCTTTGTCCCAACTCTTATCTTATGCTTCAATTTCACCGAGGGCTGAAAGAAGTTAATGTAAATACCTAACAAAGCTTCCAACTCCGCCATTGTCTCTAAAGCCAGGGCAATATCGTAACGGAAATACCCCAGCCATCTGCTTCCCTCAGACCATTTTTCTGCTCCACATGGCAGTTGTCGTTTTTCCAGTAGGGGCGGGAGCGGGTAAAGACTATCCCTTTTCCCTACACCAGCGACGCAGGTGATGATTTATGAAGGCGGAATCACTGTCGGAGTCTATGCCTTTTATGGGGAGTCTATCTATGGTGCTTTGCGAAATGCAAAGGAGTTTTTCCCTGGTGGAGGGGTTCCGACTCATCAAAACCATCTCCTTCGTAGCCATATTTCCCTTTCTTTGCCTTGCTGTAAACAAAGGAGGGTAATGTTTCGTGTAGATTTTTAAATGAGCAGGCACACCCTTTTCGTATAGATTTTTAATGATGCAATTCGAATGCTTGAAATTTCGCTGTTGTATATTTATCATTTTTTTAGTAGAAAAGGGGGGATTTTGTTAAAGTGGGTTATTGAAAGACCTGTATTGTCAGGAATGCTTTTTCTTTCTATCCTGCTTATCGGAATTTATTCTTTTAAAAATACTCCTATTGAGCTCGTTCCTGAAGAAAAATTGCCCTCATTGACAATAACTGATTTCTGGTACGGGGCCTCTCCAGACATGATACTTGAAAAACTTGCTCTTCCTATAGAAGAGCAAATAAGCGGGATAAAAGGGCTTGAAAAAATAGAAACTTCCTGCATTGAGAATCAGCTGAGAATGAAACTTGAATTTTCCAGAAACACCAACATGGAATTCGCATATCTGCTGGTTAAAGAAAAATTGAATAAGGTAAAAAAGAATCTGCCTTCTTCTGCCAGAGCCACTCTGGACTTAAAGCCTTTTGTCCCCAAGGACTTTGAGAAAAAACCCTTTCTTTCTGTGGGCATTTTCTCTAAGATGCCTCTTCAGGCAATAAGAAATATAGCTGAAAGAGAATTCCTTCCCAAGCTCAAAGGCATACATGGAGTTTCCCATATAGAGTTGTGGGGTGGAGCAGAGCCAGAGTTGAAAGTACTCCTCGATCCCGAAAGGATGAAACTTTATGGAATTAGCGTGTATGAGGTTTATTATGCCATAAACCAGAATTTTTACACTCTGCCATCCATTTCAATGGAGAGTTCTGGAGGAGAGGTAAGTTTAACCCTTTCGAGTTCGGCAGCTTCACCAAATGACATTGAAAATCTTACAATTGTTTCTCCCTATAAAAGTGAGGTAAAACTCGGGCAAATTGGCAGAGTTTTTCTCTCTTCAAAGGATATAAGGGAGGAAAAAAGATATCAGGGGATGCCGGTTGTAGTGATGGATATTTTCAAGGAAAAGGGCGCATCATCCCTGAGACTGGCTTCTTTATTAAAGCAAAAAATATCCGGGATAGAGAGCAGATTGGGGGGGATGGTTCATGCAAAGATAATTGAGGATGAAAGTGAAGAGTTAAGCAAAAGATTGAATAAATTGATAAGGCTTTCTCTCCTTATTCTGGTAATAATTTTTTCTATACTGATTAT